>JANXXA010000381.1 GCA_025350885.1 Phenylobacterium sp. | reverse complement strand
CCACCCTGCACAACGCCGACGAGATCGCGCGCAAGGACATCCGTGTCGGCGACACCGTGATCCTGCAGCGCGCCGGCGACGTGATCCCGCAGATCGTCAGCGTCGTGCTGGACGAACGGCCAAGGGGCGCCCCACCCTATGCCTTCCCGACGCACTGCCCGTGCCCGCTGGCGACTCCGCTGGCCAGGGAGACCACCGCATCAGGCGCGGAGACCGTCGTGCGCCGCTGCACGGGCGAGTTCGCCTGTCCGTTCCAGAAGCTGGCGCACCTGCGCCATTTCGTCTCGCGCCGCGCCTTCGACATCGAGGGCCTGGGCGAAAAGCAGCTGACGCTGTTCAACGAGCAGGGCTGGGTAGCCACGCCCGCCGACATCTTCCGACTGCATGAAAAGCGCGAGGCGATGCTGGCGCTCGACCGCTTCGGCGAAACCAGCGTCGGCAACCTGATCGAGAGCATCGATGAGCGCCGCAACATCACCCTCGACCGCCTCATCTATGGCCTGGGCATCCGACATGTGGGGGAGACCACCTCGCTGGCGCTGGCCCGCCACTTCGGGACGGTGGACGCCTTCGTGACCACCGCGAAGGGCGCGGCGGCCCAGATGGCGGGCCCGATATACGCCGAGCTCGCCGACCTCGATGGCCTGGGCCCCACGGCGGTGCAGGCCGTGCTGGATTTCGCCCGCGGCGGCCAAGCGCTGCTGATCCCGCCGGACATCTCTCTCGACGCCCACCTGCATCTGGCGATCCCGAAGCTGAACGCGAAGGCTCGTGCGGCGCTGGCCCATCGGTTCGGCGATTGGCGGAGCTTCGAGACCGCCACCCGCCAGGCGGCAGCCGAGACGCCTGGCGAGGCGTTCCGCGAGGTCGCCGGGGTTGACGCGGTCGGCGTCGTGGCGGCGCGGATGATCGCCGAGTTTTTCGGGGAGGATCATAACATCGGCCTGGTCGATGACCTGTGCGCCGAACTGTGTGTCATCCCCGCCGAGCGGCCGAAGACCGACACCGCGGTGGCCGGCAAGACCATCGTTTTCACCGGCGCCCTGGAAAAGCTGACCCGCGACGAGGCCAAGGCTCAGGCCGGGGCGCTGGGCGCCAAGGTCTCCGGCTCGGTCTCGAAGAAGACTGACCTGGTGGTCGCCGGCCCCGGCGCTGGCTCGAAGCTGGCCGAGGCCACCAAGCTCGGCATCCAGGTGATCACCGAGGACCAATGGCTGGCGCTGGTGGCCGGATGAGCGAGCCGCAGCGCCGCGATCGCCTGACGGTTCGGGTCCTCCTGCTCGATCCGGACGGCCGCCTGCTGCTGATGAAGGGACGTTTCCCGGGAATGCCGCCGCAAGGCGCGTGGTTCACGGTTGGTGGCGGGGCCGAACCGGGAGAGACCATCCTGCAGGCCGCTGTCCGTGAGGTCCAGGAGGAGACTGGCTTCAGCGATGTGCAATTCGGCCCGGTCATCTGGCGCAGCGATGGCCCGCTGATACTTCCCAGCGGCGAGCCGGTGATGATGCGCGAGCACTTCATTGTAGCGCAATGCGCCGGCGGCGAGCCCAGCCGCGCCGGCTGGGAGGAACTTGAGCGTCAACTGGTCCTCGATCTGCGCTGGTGGTCGCTGGACGAGCTGCGGGCCTGCACGGATGTGGTGTATCCGGCCGGGCTGGCGGCCCTGCTGCCGGACGTGCTTGATGGCCGCCATCCCGCCGAACCCGTCACGATCCCGTGGGGGTAGGGCCGACCGGCAGAGCGAGAGACTTGGCGACCGGAGATATCCGGCGCAAGGTCCCTTAAAATACAGGGGATGTTTGAAAAATGGCCTATGCGCAAGGGCGCGTCATCAACGACGCTGACAGCCACATCATGGAGAGCCTGGACTGGCTCCCGTCCTACGCGGAGCCGAAGATCCGCGACCGGCTGATCTCCATGCGGCTCGAAGCCGGCGGCTCCGGCGCGGCCAAGGCCATCGAAAAGGCCCTGGCCCGCCAGCAGGACGCCGCCGCCACCGCGGCGATCGCGGTCAACGTCGTCGAAGGGCCCAAGGGTTGGGCGGCCTACGGCGCGATGAACCCGTCCGAACGCACCAAGGCTCTGGATGACCTGGGCTTTTCTCGCCAGCTGGTGTTCACCACCTTCGCCGGGTCGCAGTTCATGCCGGCCCAGGACCTTGACGTAAAGTATGGCGGGGCCCGCGCGCTGAACCGCGGCATCGCCGAGTTCTGCCAGGCCGACAAGCGCCTGATCGGCGTTGGCCTCGTCCCGCTGGACGATCCGCAACGCGCCCTCGTCGAGGTCGACGCGGCCATCAAGGCCGGGTGCGGCGCCATCTGGATTCCGGCGGCGCCGGCCGGCGAGCGTTCGCCCGGCCACCCGGACCTGGATCCTGTCTGGCGGCGTCTGGCCGAAACCGGCACGCCCTTTATGCTGCACGTGGGCGCCACGGCGCTCAGCCTGCAGCCCGCCTATCATCAGAACGGCCATCCAAGGCCCAAGGACTGGCTGGGCGGCGGCGAGAACCTGCGCGCCAAGGATTTTTTCGCACTCGCCTTCGCCCCGCAGAACTTCCTCTGCGCCCTGGCGTTGGACGGCGTCTTCGACCGCTTCCCGGCCTTGCGTGGCGGGGTGATCGAACTGGGTGCGGGGTGGGTGCCGGACTTCCTGCGCCGGCTCGACGGGGCCTGGAAGGGCTGGCGCAAGACCGATCCGGTGATCGCGTCCCTGTCCGTGCCGCCGTCGGAGTTCATCCGCCGGGCGGTGCGCTTCACCCCCTTCGCCAC
>JANXXA010000159.1 GCA_025350885.1 Phenylobacterium sp. | reverse complement strand
CACCTCGGAGACGAAGCTGCGCTTGGGACCGTCCGGCGTCAGGTCGCGCATCAGCACGACATCGACGCGGTCGCCCGGCAGGGCGTGGCCGCCGACGCCGGTGACGTCGGAAACCTTGATGGTGTAGGCGCGGAACCCGTCGCCGATCTCGGCGGCCACCGAGGCGCGCGCCCCCGCCCCGGAGAGTTTGGACGGCAGCAACGGCTCGCGGGCGGCGATCGCGGTCAGGACGACGGGCGCGCCACCTCCGTCCTTCGACAACACCTGTTCGAGGGTCGAGAAAGCGCCATCCGGCACGGCGTTCGACGGCAGCTTCAGGATCACCAGCTTGCTGGCGTCCAGCCTGTCGCCAAACTTCAGCGGCGTCTTGGCCGCCACCACCGAGACGCCGACGATCGGCGGGGGCGCCGGGGCCTTTGCCACCGCGGCGCTCGGCAGCATCGCCTTGGCGACCAGAAGCGCGGCCAGGCCCAGCACCGCGGACGCTCCGAGGCTGACGATCGTGACGACACGCATGGGCTCAACCGTTGGCAAAAAACCGTTGTAGATTGTGAGCTTAGCCAACGGACACTTGCGACATCCCCAACAAACAGGGTGAATTCTTCGTCAACCCGGTCGCGCATTGGGCGCTCCGGCTGGCGGGCCTCGCGAAAACGCTTGGCTCCAACCGCGCCGACCGGTCATCTGGCGCCTGCGATTTCGAAAGGAACGATCATGCGGATGCGCCGGCTGGGAACCTCGGGCCTGAAGGTCAGCGAGGTCGGACTGGGCTGTAACAATTTCGGCATGCGGATCGACCAGAAAGCTACGCAAGGCGTCATCGACGCGGCGCTGGACGCCGGCATCACGTTCTTCGACACCGCCGATGTCTATGGTGCAACGAAGTCAGAGGAATTTCTCGGCAAGGCGCTGGGCAAGCGGCGGTGCGAGATCGTGCTCGCCACCAAGTTCGGCATGCAGATCGCCGATGACACATCCCGCGCCGGCGGCTCCCGGCGCTGGATGATGCGCGCGGTCGAGGACAGCCTGAGGCGGCTTGGCACGGATTATATTGATCTCTATCAACTGCACCGCCACGACGCCGACACCCCCATCGACGAGACCCTGCGCGCGCTCGACGACCTGGTGACGCAAGGCAAGGTCCGCTACATCGGCAACTCCAATTTCACGGGCTGGCAGATCGCCGATGCGGACTGGACAGCCGCTGGCGGGACGCGGTTCGTCTCGGCTCAGAACCTCTACTCCCTGCTGGAGCGCAAGGTGGAGCACGAGGTGCTGCCGGCGGCCGAGCATTTCGGCCTGGGCTTCCTGCCGTTCTTCCCGTTGGCCTCGGGCCTGCTCAGCGGCAAGTACCGGCGCGGCGAGCCTGCGCCCAACGACAGCCGGCTCGCCGCCTGGGGTTCACGCGGGGCGGCCGCGCTCAGTGACAAAAACTTTGACAAGGTCGAGAAACTCACCGGCTGGGCGCAGGCGCGCGGCCATACGGTCCTGGAGCTGGCCTTCGCCTGGCTGCTCGGCCACCCGGCGGTCTCCTCGGTGATCGCCGGCGCCACCACGCCCGAACAGGTCCGCACCAACGCGGCGACCGCCGCCTGGGCCTTGACGCCGGAAGAGGTCAAAGAGGTCGGGGACCTGGTCGCCTGACATGTACGATCTGTTGAAGGGCCTGCGCGTCGTGGAGGGCTCGGCGTTCGTCGCCGCGCCGACCTGTGGTCTCTATCTGGCCCAGATGGGCGCCGAGGTGATCCGTTTCGACTCGATCGGGGGAGGTCCCGATTTCCGCCGCTGGCCGCTCGCGCAGGATGGCTCGAGCCTCTATTGGGAGGGCCTGAACAAGGGCAAGAAGTCGGTCGCCCTGAACCTTTCCTCGCCGGAAGGCCGGGAAATCGCCCAGCGGCTGGCGACCGCGCCGGGCGAGGACGCCGGACTCTTCGTCACCAACTTCCCGGCCGACGGGTTCCTGTCCTACGCAGCGCTGGAAAAGCTCCGCGCGGATCTGGTCTGCGTGCGCGTCATGGGTTGGGCCGATGGGTCGCAAGGAATGGACTACACGATCAATTCCGCGCTCGGCCTGCCGCTGATGACCGGCCCGGCGGACGACGCGCGCCCGGTGAACCATGTGCTGGCCGCCTGGGACCTGCTCACCGGCGCCTATTGCGCGTTCGGGCTGGTCTCGGCGCTGCTGGCGCGGATGCGGACGGGTCAGGGCCGCGAGATCCGCGCGCCGCTGTCGGATATCGGGGCGGCGACCATGGCCAACCTGGGCTTCACCGCGGAGACCCTGCTCGCGGGCCATCAGCGGCCGCGCATGGGCAACGACATTTTCGGCGCCTTCGGCCGCGACTTCACCACGCGCGACGGCCAGACGCTGATGCTGCTGGCGATCACGCCCAAGCAGTGGTCCAAGGCGCTGGAGGTCCTGGGCCTGGCGGCGCAGATCGCGGAGCTGGAGGCTGAACTCGGTGTCGACTTCGCCACCGACGAGGGCCTGCGTTTCACTCATCGCGCCCGGCTCTACCCGCTGTTCGAGCGCGCCTTCGCGGCCCGCACCGCCGCCGAGCTGACGCCGGCCTTCGACGCGGGCGGGGTGACCTGGGGCGCCTATCAGCCACTCGAAAAGGCGCTGGAGGATCCCCGGCTCTACAAGGACAATCCGGTGTTCGAGACCGTCCGCCATCCCAGCGGCCTGAGCTACCCCGCGCCCGGCGCCATGGCGACCCTTCCGCGGGACCGGCGCGGGCCGGTGCAGCCGGCGCCCCGGCTAGGTCAGCACACCGACGAAGTGTTGGCGCGAGTGCTGGAGATGAGCGCCAGTGAGATCGGGCGCCTGCACGACGCCGGCGTGGTGGCGGGGGCTGACGGGCGATGAAGGCGGCGGGTCTCGTTCTGGTCGTCGCGGCCCTGCTGGCTGGCGCACCTGTCGCCGCCGCCGACTATCGCGCGCCGCGCAACGTGCTGGGCCAGCCCGACCTGCAGGGCGTCTGGAACACCCACTTCGTCCTGCCGATGGAAGCGCAGCCCGGCATGCCGAGCCTGACCTTGCCGGAGGCCGAGGCGGCCGCCTACGCGCGTCAGCTGTCCGCCCAGGCCAGCCAGCTGGCGATCTTCGCCCAGGATCCGGAGGTGGCGGAGATCCGCGCCGATCCGAGCCGGTCGGATCTCGCCATCGTCCGCGGCCAGAGGCGCACCCGCCAGGTGGTGCAACCGCCCGACGGCCTGCTGCCGCTGACCCGCGGCGCGCGGGGCCAGATGCGCTTCATCGAGCAGGCGCTGCATACACAATCCGAGCCGCCATTCCCCAAGGATGGCCCCGAAGTCCGGCCGAACTGGGAGCGTTGCGTGGTGGGCTGGGGCCAGCCGCCGATCATCAGCACCAGCGACATCAATCCGCGACAGATCGTCCAGACCCGCGACGCGGTGGTGATCCTGACGGAATATGGTCCTGACCTGCGGATCATCCCCTTCACCGACCAGCATGGCCCGCTGCTCCTGGCCTCCGCCCTGGGTGACGCCATTGCCCATTGGGAGGGCGAGACCCTGGTCATCGAGACCATCGGCATGCCGGCGAAGGACGCGATGCGTGCGTTTCCGATCCTCTTCGTGCCGGCGTCCGCCAAGGTGATCGAGCGCTATACGCGGGTCTCGAAAACCGAGATGCTCTATCAGTACACGGTGGTCGATCCGGCGATCTACACCGGCCCCTGGCTGGCCGAGTATTCACTCTACCGCACCGCCCAGCCGATCATCGAGTTCGCCTGCCACGAGGGCAATTACTCGCTGCCGAACATCCTGGCGGGCGCCCGGCGGTCCGAACAGGAGGCGCGCGCCGCGAGGATCAGTCCGTCGCCGTCAGCTTCACCAGCACCGCACCCTCGCTGACCTGGTCGCCGAGCGCCACCGATACGGTCTCTACCACGCCGTCGAAGGGGGCGGTCAGCGCGTGTTCCATCTTCATGGCTTCCAGCGTCAGCAGCGGCTGGCCCTTGACCACCTGGTCGCCCGGCTTGACGGAGAGGCCGGTGACCTTGCCGGGCATGGGGGAGCGGATCGCGCCGTCACTGGCCGCGTCGAGGCTGTCGCCCAGCGGCGGATGCGAGCCGAAAACGAAGGCCTCACCGGCCTCGAACACCACGATCTCGTCGTCGTCGGTGAGCAGGACGGAACGCGGCGCGGCCATCGCGCTGACGGCGGCGATCACCGGCTTGCCACCGAGGAACAGGCGCACGGTGGTTTCGGGCGCCGCGTTGAGGCGAAAGCCCGCCAGGTCGCGCCAGGGCGAGGCGTGCGGCTGGCGGGTCTCGTCAACGGCCATGGCCGCGTCGGCGGCGGCGGAGAGCGCGGCGGGCGAGGGTTCGGCCGGTGCGGTGAGCTCAGCGAGATGGCGTTCAATGAAGCCGGTATCGACGTCGCCGGCGATGAAGTCGGGCGCCTCCAGGCAGCGAGCGAGGAACCCGGCGTTGGTCTTCACCGGCCAGACCTCGACCGCGTCGCAGGCCTCGGCCAGCTCGGCCAGGGCCTGCTCGCGCGTTGCGGCGTGGGCGATCAGCTTGGCGATCATCGGATCGTAGTAGGGCGTCACCTCGCCACCCTGCTCCACGCCGGCGTCGGCGCGCACAGTGGGCGGCAACGCGAAGTGCTCAAGTCTGCCGGTAGATGGCAGGAAGCCGGAGGACGGGCTTTCGGCGTAGAGCCGGGCCTCAACCGCATGGCCAGTCAGGCCGATCTCACTTTGCGTCAACGGCAGGGGCTCGCCGGCGGCAACGCGCAGTTGCCATTCCACGAGGTCCAGGCCGGTGACCATCTCGGTCACCGGATGCTCGACCTGCAGGCGGGTGTTCATCTCCATGAACCAGATGCGGTCGGGCCGCAGGCCCTGGCTGGCGTCGGCAATGAACTCCACGGTGCCGGCGCCGACGTAGTTCACGGCTCGGGCGGCCTTGACGGCGGCTTCGGTGACAGCGGCCCGCGTGGCGGCGGCCATGCCCGGCGCGGGCG
>JANXXA010000153.1 GCA_025350885.1 Phenylobacterium sp. | reverse complement strand
CAGCGGCGCTCGCCGGCGACGATCTCGAATTCGCCGGGCGTTCTCGGCGAGGGCCGCACGAGGATCGGCTGCAGGATCCCCTGGCTGCGGATCGAGCTCTCCAGCTCGGCGATTTCCGCGTCGGGAAAGTGCCGGCGCGGCTGTTCCGGGTTGCGGTGGATCAGCTCGATGGGGATTTCGCGCACCCCGTTGGCGGGCTCGGCGGCATGCGGAATCTCCTCGGCCTCGCCCAGCAGGGCCGACAGCCCGCGCCCCAGTCCTCTGCGCCCCTCGGCCATCGTAGTCCCCTAAGCCAGCTCTTTTCGGCGTGCGCGTTCGCGCAGCACCACTTCGCGGGCCAGCCGCAGATAGGCCTGGCTGCCCGCGCACTTCAGATCGTAGACCAGCGCCGGCTTGCCGAACGAGGGCGCTTCGGAGACACGAACGTTGCGCGGGATCACCGTCTGATAGACCGTCTCCCCGAAATGGGCGCGCACATCGGCGGCCACCTGGCCCGACAGGCCGTTGCGGCGGTCGAACATGGTCAGCACGATGCCCTGGATCTCCAGCTTCGGGTTGAGGCTGGCGTGGACCAGATCGATAGTCCGCATCAGCTGGCTGAGGCCCTCCAAGGCAAAGAACTCGCACTGCAACGGCACCAGAACCGCGTCGGCGGCGGCCATGGCGTTGACCGTCAGCAGATTCAGCGACGGCGGGCAGTCGATGAGCACGTAGCTGTAGCGCCCATCCTGGCGCAGGGCGTCGAGCGCATCGCGCAGCCGGTAGGAGCGCCGGGCGTCCTGGGCCAGTTCCATCTCCACGCCGGAGAGATCAGGGTCGGATGGCGTGAGGTGAAGGCCGGGCACGGAGGTCTTCACCACCGCCTCGAGCAGGGTCTTTTCACGCATCAGCACGTCGTAGAGGGTGTGCTTTCGCAAGGCCCGGCCGATCCCCAGGCCGGTCGACGCGTTGCCCTGCGGGTCGGAATCGATCAGCAGCACCCGTTCGCCCACGGCGGCCAGGGCGGTGCCCAGGTTGATCGCCGTGGTGGTCTTGCCCACCCCACCCTTCTGGTTGGCGACCACCAGGACGCGAAGGTCAGACCTTGCGGGCACGGCCAAGCCTTTTCACACGCACGATGCGGCCCCGAGGATCACTCTTGGAAGGCAGGACGTCGGCCTCATATTCCCAATATCTAGCAGCTTCAGACATTTCCGACACAACATCTTGTCCCTTGAGGAACAACCCGGTCGCACCGGACTGCAGGTAGGGCCGGGCATACCGGAGCAGCCGGTGAAGCGGCGCGCAAGCCCGCGCCGTGATGATCTCCACCGTCAGATCGAGGTCTTCGGCGCGGGCGTTGTGGACGGTCGCTGGAAGTTCAAGGGCGTCCACCACTTCCCCCAGGAACCTGCACCGCTTGGTCATGCTCTCGATCAGATCCACGTGGAACCCCAGCACGCCTTTTCCCAGTATGGCCAGGACGATTCCGGGCAGGCCGGCGCCGGCGCCCAGGTCCGCCCAGGCCCGTGCGGCCGGTTGAAGTCTGACCAGTTGCGCCGAATCCCAGGCGTGTCGCGACCAGAAGTCGGGCAGTGAGGCCGGGCCGACGAGGTTCATCACCGCGTTGCGCTCGGTCAGAAGGACCCGGAAGCGCTCCAGATCGGCCATCTGCGCGGGCGTGGCGCCGCTGACGGCGGCGAACCCCGCCAAGTCCATGGGAGTGTCCATCGAGGGTGCGTCAGGCGGCGCGGCGGCGGACATGGGCCAATAGGGCGGTCAGCGCGCCGGGCGTGACGCCTTCGATCCTGGCCGCCTGGCCAAGCGTCAAGGGTCTGACGGTGTTGAGCTTTTCCCGCGCCTCGTTGGAAAGCCCGCCCACGGTGGCATAGTCGAGGCTGGCCGACAGGCTGAGGTTCTCATCGCGGCGGAAAGCGGCGACGTCGGCGGCCTGGCGATCAAGATAGCCGGCATAGGACGCATCGATCTCGATCTGCTCACGGACGACGGCGGGCCAGCCGGCGATCTGCGGCCAGACGCGCGCCAGGTCATCGAAGCCGATGGTCGGATAGGCCAGGAGTTCGGTCACATTGCGTCGCTGCCCGTCGGCCTTGACCGGCAGCCCGGCCTTTTCCGCCGCCGACGGTGTCAGGGTCAGGGTGGCGGCCATGGCCCGGGCGTCGGCAAGCGCGCTGGCTTTTTCCGCGAACGCCGCGGCCCGGACAGCGGCCACGACGCCCAGGGCCTGGCCCTTGCCGGTCAAGCGCTGGTCGGCGTTGTCGGCGCGCAGGATCAGCCGGAATTCCGCCCGGCTGGTGAACATCCGATAGGGCTCGGTGACGCCGCGGGTGACCAGATCGTCGATCATCACCCCGATATAGGCTTCATCGCGGGCGAACTGCGCCGGCTCGGCGCCGGAGGCGGCGCGGGCAGCGTTCAATCCGGCCACCAACCCTTGCGCGGCCGCCTCCTCATAGCCGGTGGTGCCGTTGATCTGGCCGGCCAGGTAGAGGCCGGGCAGCCGCTTGGCCTCCAGCGTCGGGTAGAGCTCGCGCGGGTCCACGTAGTCGTATTCGATGGCATAGCCGTAGCGCTTGACCCGCACAGCCTCCAGGCCCGGGATGGTGCGCAGGAACAGGTCCTGGGTCTCCTCCGACACCGAGGTCGAGATGCCATTCGGATAGACCGTATCGTCGCTAAGCCCTTCCGGCTCCAGGAAAATCTGGTGGCTGGTCTTGTCGGCGAAGCGAACCACCTTGTCCTCGATCGACGGGCAATAGCGCGGGCCGGCACCGGTGGTCCGGCCGCCATAGACGGCCGATTCGCCCAGCCGCTCAGCGATGATCCTGTGCGTCTGCGCGGTAGTCCAGGTGATGCCGCAGGCGATCTGCGGAACGGTGATCTTCGCCGTCAGGAAGGAGAACGGCACGGGCTCGTCGTCGGCCGCCTGCATTTCCAGCCGGTCCCAGGCGATGGTCCGGCCGTCGAGACGCGCCGGCGTCCCGGTCTTCAGCCGCCCCATGGCGAGGCCCGACGCATAGAGGCGGTCCGACAGCCCGATGGCGGGCGCATCGCCTACCCGGCCAGCGGGGATGCGGTCATCGCCGCGATGGATCACGCCCTTGAGGAAGGTCCCAGTGGTCAGCACCACCCGGCCGGCGCGATAGGCCGCGCCGCTGGCCCCGATCACACCGACGACCACGCCGTGGTCGACGATCAGGTCCTCGACGGCCTCGGCGACCAGGGTCAGGTTCGGCGTGGCGGCGAGTTCAGCCTGCATCGCCTGGCGATAGAGCCGCCGGTCGATCTGCGCGCGGGGTCCGCGCACCGCCGCGCCCTTGGAGCGGTTCAGCAGCCGGAACTGTATGCCGGCCTGGTCGCCAAGCCGCCCCATCAGCCCGTCCAGGGCGTCGATCTCCCGCACCAGGTGGCCCTTGCCCAGGCCGCCGATGGCCGGGTTGCAGCTCATCTCGCCGAGGGTCTCGAGCTTGTGGGTGAGCAGCAGCGTGCGCGCGCCGAACCGCGCCGAGGCGGCCGCCGCCTCGCAGCCGGCATGCCCGCCGCCGATGATGATCACGTCCCAGGTCATAGCGCGCGTCCTATAGGCCAGCGGCGGCGTTGTTTCACGTGAAACATCCACGCCGGGCTGAGCGCGGGAGTCCCGGCCTGCGCCAGGGCAACCCCCGGCGCGGTCACTTGCCGATGCAGAAGGTCGCGAAGATGCGGCCCAGCACCTGGTCGGGGTCGATCCGTCCGGTGATCCGGTCGAGGGCGCGGGCGGCGAGGCGGACGTCCTCGGCGGCCAGTTCGAGGGCCTGATCCTGGCTCAGGGCCTGGCGCAGCCGCTGGGCGGCCTCGGTCAGCAGCTCGCGGTGGCGCAGGCGGGTGGCGGCGGGGATCTCGCCGCCGGCCAGGGCGGCGACCACGGTCTGGGTCATGGCGCGCTCCAACCAGGCGACGTCGTTCGGACTTTTCGCGGTGAACGGCTCGCCGGGCAGGCCGTCCAGCCCCTCGCCCAGGTCGCGCTTGGTGAGCAGCACGATGTCGTCCGGGCGAAGCGAGGCGGGAACGTCGGGGCTGGGATCGCCATAGCCATCGACCAGCCATACCCGCAAGCCCGCGCTTTCCGCCCAGGCCTCGGCCCGGCGCACGCCCTCGGCCTCGATCTCGTCATCGGTGGCGCGCAGGCCGGCGGTGTCGGCCAGGATCACCTTGTAGCCGCCCAGCACCAGCGGCACCTCGATGATGTCCCGCGTCGTCCCGGGCGCAGCCGAGACGATGGCCGCCTCGCGCCCGGCCAGAACATTGAGCAGGGTGCTCTTGCCGGCGTTGGGTGCACCCAGCAGCGCGATGCGGAACCCCTCGCGCACCTGTTCCCCGCGCGCCACATCGGCCGCCGCCGCTTCGAGTTCGCCGACCAGGATCTCCAGGATCGGCCGGGCGCGGCCCGCTACGTCGGCCGGCAGTTCCTCGTCGGGGAAGTCCACGGCGGCTTCCAGCATGGCGGATGCGCGGATCAGCCCGTCGCGCCAGCGCGCCTGGACGTGCGACAGCCGGCCCCCCAGCTGCGCCAGGGCCTGGCGGCGCTGAGCCTGCGTCTCCGCGTCGATCAGGTCGGCGACGCCCTCGGCCTGGGCGAGGTCCAGCTTGCCGTGTTCAAAGGCGCGGCGGGTGAATTCGCCCGGTTCGGCCAGCCGCAGCCCGAGGGCCGACAGCGCCGCGACCAGGGCGCCCGCCACCGCCTGGCCGCCGTGGACGTGGAATTCCGCGCAGTCCTCGCCGGTATAGCTGGCCGGCGCCGGAAACCACAGCACCAGCGCCTCGTCGATCGGCTGGCCGTCGGCTGCGGCCACCCGGCGGACGCTGGCCCGTCGCGCCGGCGGCAAACGCCCGCTGAGCGCACGGACCGCCGCGCCCGTTCCCGGTCCAGACAGGCGAACGACCGCGACGGCCGCCCGCCCCGCGGCCGTGGCAGGCGCGAAAATCGTATCGCTCACTTCTTCTGTGAGGCGGCGCTCAAGCCCACGTCCATCAGCTTGCGGAACTGCTCCTGGGCGCCAGCGCCAAAGCTCATCCAGTTCTTCACCAGTTCCTCCGGCGCGATCATCTGCATGTTGGCGTCGATGCGCTTCTTCATCTCAGCCACCAGATGGTCGTTTAGGGCGCTGACATCCGGCAGGCCCAGAAACCGGCGCGCCTCCTCGGGCGAGCAGTCCACCTCGATGGTCATCTTCATGGCGCAGTCCTCCGCTGTCGGAATTCATATGGCCGCAGAGCGGTTCCTCGCGCTACTAGCGCAGACGAAGCGGAATCCGGCAAACAGGAGACGACGATGGGCAGGCAGGCGAAGGTGACCTCGCAAGGCGTACGTTTGCTTGAGACCCTGGCCTGATGCGCGCGATCCGTTTTTCCCAAACTGGCGGCCCCGAGGTTCTTCAGCTCATCGAGCTCGACCAGCCGCGACCCAGGCCCGGCCAAGTGCTGATCCGCCACGAGGCCATCGGCATCAACTTCATCGACACCTACCTGCGCTCCGGCCTCTATCCGACGAAACTGCCGTCCATTCCCGGCGGCGAGGCGGCCGGTGTCGTCGAGGCCGTGGGTGACGGGGTCACGCGGTTCAAGGTGGGCGACAGGGTCGCGTCCGCCGGCATCGCGGGCGGCTATGCGGACTATTCCGTCGTCTCGGCCGACCGGGCGGTGGCCATCCCGGCGGGGATCGATACACAGACCGCGGCCGCGGCCCTGCTGAAGGGCATGACCAGCGAATTCCTGCTGCGCCGCCTGCACCGCGTCGAGGCCGGTGAGACCATCCTGATCCACGCCGCCGCCGGCGGGGTCGGCCAGATCATGGTGCAGTGGGCCAAGGCCCTGGGCGCCGTGGTGATCGCCACGGTGGGCTCCGACGCCAAGGCCGCGCGCGTCCGCCAGCTGGGCGCCGATCACGTCATCCTCTACCGCGACACCGATGTCGCCGCCCAGGTCCGCCGCATCACCGGCGGCGCGGGGGTGCCGGTGGCCTACGACTCGGTCGGCAAGGACACCTTTGAAGGCACGCTGGGCAGTCTGGCGCGGCGCGGCCTGTTTGTCAGTTTCGGCAACGCCTCGGGGCCGCCGCCGCCCGTGGAGGGCCGCCAGCTGATGTTGGGCGGCTCGCTGTTCTTCACCCGCCCGACCATGGTTGACTATCAGGCCACCACAGCGGAGCTCGACGCCAGCGCCGAGGCGCTCTTTGCGATGATCCTCTCCGGCAAGATCGGAATCGAGATCGGCCAGACCTTCCCCTTGGCCGAGGCGCGCCGGGCGCACGAGGCGCTTGAGGGCCGCGCCACGAGCGGGTCGAGCCTGCTGATACACTGACCGGCTTCCGTCCCCGCTGTTTCACGTGAAACACAAGTAGCGCGAGTAGTCCCCGCCGCGCCGCAAGTCCTGCGCGAGTCAGGCCTGCTGGTAGGCCCTCTGGTAGGGCGTCGCCGGCGGCGACGCCGCCCCTCAGGTGTTCATCGACTGGAAGAATTCTTCGTTGGTCTTGGCGTTGCGCAGCTTGTCGAGCAGGAACTCAATGGCGTCCTGGGCGCCCATGGGTCCCAGGATCCGGCGCAGGATGTAGGTCTTGGTCAGGTGTTCCTTCGGCGTGATCAGCTCTTCCTTGCGGGTGCCGGACTTGATCACGTCGATGGCCGGATAGACCCGCTTGTCGGCGACCTTGCGGTCAAGGACGATTTCCGAGTTACCCGTCCCCTTGAACTCCTCGAAGATCACCTCGTCCATCCGGCTGCCCGTGTCGATCAGGGCGGTGGCGATGATGGTCAGGGAGCCGCCTTCCTCGATGTTCCGCGCCGCGCCGAAGAACCGCTTGGGACGTTGCAGGGCGTTGGCGTCGACACCACCGGTCAGCACCTTGCCGGAAGAGGGGACGGTGGTGTTGTAGGCGCGTCCCAGCCGGGTGACGCTGTCCAGCAGGATCACCACGTCGCGCTTGTGCTCGACCAGACGCTTGGCCTTTTCGATAACCATTTCCGCGACTTGAACGTGCCGGGTGGCCGGCTCGTCGAAGGTCGAGGAAATCACCTCGCCCTTCACGGTCCGCTGCATGTCGGTGACTTCCTCCGGCCGCTCGTCGATCAGCAGCACGATCAGGTAGCATTCGGGATGGTTGGTCTCGATCGACCTGGCGATGTTCTGCAGCATCACCGTCTTGCCGACCCGGGGCGGCGAGGTGATCAGGCAGCGCTGCCCTTTGCCGAGCGGCGCGACGATGTCGATCACCCGGCCGGAGCGGTCTTTCAGCGTCGGATCGTCGATCTCCATCTTCAGGCGCTGGTCGGGATAGAGCGGCGTCAGGTTGTCGAACAGCACCTTGTGGCGGACGTTCTCGGGGTTCTCGAAGTTGGTCAGGTCGACCTTGACCAGGGCGAAGTAGCGCTCGCCTTCGCGCGGCGCCCGGATCGCCCCGTCCACCGTGTCGCCGGTCCGAAGCCCGAATTTGCGGATCTGCGAAGGGCTGACATAGATGTCGTCGGGTCCTGGCAGATAGTTGGCTTCCGGCGAGCGCAGGAAACCGAACCCGTCCTGAACAACCTCCAGGGTGCCGGAGCCGGAAATCTCCACGCCCTCCTCGGCCAGCACCTTGAGGATCGAGAACATCATGTCCTGCTTGCGCATGGAGTTGGCGTTTTCGACCTCGAACAGCTCGGCAAAGGCCAGCAGATCGGCCGGCGCCTTGTCCTTCAGCTCCTGCAGGCTCATGCGGGTGAGCCCCATGGAGGCGATGGTGTTGGCGACCTCGGACGGCTCGTCGGCATCGCCGGCGGCGTCAGCCTCATCGGCAGGCGTTTCGGCAACCGCGGATTCAACCGCCTCGGCCTCTTCCGGAGCGTTCGGGTCGGTGTTTTCGTCTTGCATTGAATTCACTCGTGTTCGCCCGCGGGCCGGACGGAGTCCGGGCGCGAGCTGCCAGATGATGTAGGCGCCCCTTCGTTTAGGCCGGGGGCGCCGGATGTCGTCGTCTTCATGGGGGCCGGACAGCCATAGCGTCTGAGCGCTCGGCGGCCGGAGAAAGGCGGGGCGCGCCCCAGTCTGAGACGCGTAATCGGACGGAAACCACGGAAACGGGGGTCGGGTCAAGCCAGCCCGCGCGCCAGAGCGGAGCGGGTCAGCGCCGCCCGAACTCCGTGGTGACCGCCAGCACCATGACGATGGCGGCCAGGAACGGCAGTTCGTTGGTCATTCGCCAGAACTTCGCCGGCCGGTCGCGGCGCCCCGCGACAAAGGCCCGGCGCGCCCGGCCCAGATAGTGTTGCCAGCCGGTCAGGAAAATCACCCCGGCCAGCTTTGCGACCATCCACGGCTCGAGCAGAAATCCCCATCCAGCGCTGCGGCGATGCACATCGACCCAGATCAGCAGCCCGCCGAAAATCCAGGCCAGCACCATCGCCGGATTGAGGATGATCGCGTAAACCTTGCCTTCCCAGCGCAGGAAATGGGCGTCGAACTCGCTCCCCGGCGGCGCCGTCTCGGTGTGGTAGGCAAACAGCCGAGGCAGGATCATCAGGCCCGCCATCCAGGCGATCACCATGATGATGTGCAGCCCGCGCAGCAGGTCATAGACGCTGTCGTAGGTCATTGGCCCGCTCCAGCCCGCAGCGCGCATTTCGCATGGCCGGCGGGGCAGCGCCAAGGCCCGTGCGGGGCGGTCCCGTCCGGGCGCTCCAGCGCCTTCAGGGCCGCGCGGCCCAGGCCGGCGATGAAGCTTTCATCGACCCCCGGTGTCCGCGCCCGCAGATAGGGCGCGCAGCCGACCTCGCGCGCCAGCTCGGCGTATTCGCAGTCGAGCTCGACCAGGGTCTCGACATGCTCGGAGACGAAGGCGATCGGCGCCACCAACACGCCCTTGCCCTCGGCGCCGGCGCGACGGATCTCATCGTCGGTTGAAGGTGTCAGCCATTGCAGCCGCCCCACGCGGCTCTGGAAACACACCCGCCAGTCGGCAAGCTCCGGCAGCCGGGCGGCGATCGCCGCGGCGGTGGCCTCGATCTGGGCGCGGTAGGGATCCCCGCCATCGACGATCTTCTGCGGCAGGCCGTGGGCGGAGAACAGCAGCCGCAGACCGCCTGGCTGGCCGGCGGCGTCCCAAACGCTTCGGATGGCGCTGGAATGAGCCTCGATCAGACCCGCCTCGGTGGGATAGCAGCAGACCGTTCGGCTGCGACCTGGGCCGCGATAGACCCCCCGCCAGTCCTTGAGCGATGACGCCGTCGTCGTTGTCGAATACTGCGGATAGAGGGGCAGGAGCACGATCTCGTCGGGGGCAAAGGCGGCGACAGCCTGGGCGGTCGCCTTCGCAAACGGGTCCCAATAGCGCATGGCGATGAAGCATCGGGCCTCGACATCCGGCGCCGTGGCGTTGAGCAAGCCTTCCAGGGCCGCCGCCTGGCGTTCCGTCTCCGGGCGCAGCGGCGAGCGTCCGCCCATGATCGCGTAGTTCGCCTGGGCGGTCTTTTCCCGCGTCGTGGAGATCAACGCCGCCAGCGGATAGCGCGCTATCGCCGGCAGGTCGATGATCGATCTGTCCCGGAACAGATTGAAAAGAAACGGCTTTACGGCCTCCAGGCTGTCCGGTCCGCCAAGATTGAACAGCACGACCGCCAATTTCGTCACGAGATTTTCAGTTCCTGGCCTGCCCACGCCTTCACCGACGTTCCCGTGACCCGCTCCACCACCTGGGCGATATGGGCGATGGGCGTATCCGGCAGGACGCCATGGCCCAGGTTGAAGATGTAGGGGCCGCCGCTCCACTGGGCCAGCAGCGCCTCGACCCGCGCGTCTAGCGCCGCGCCGCCCGTCCGCAGCAACAGGTTGTCCAGCGCCCCCTGAATGGTCTTGCCGCCGGCCTGCAGACGCTGGCCGAGCGCCGCGCTGGCCTGGGTGTCCAGCGCCACCCCCTCGACCGGCACGGCGCGGGCATAGGTTTCCACCAGCGCGCCGGCCCCGCGCGGGAAGCCGATGAACGGCGCGGTGACGCCGGCGGCGCGGACTTTTCGGATCAGGGCCTGGTGCGGCCGGATGACGATCCGCTCGAAGACGTCCTCGGCCAGACCCTCGGCCCAGCTTTCAAAGATCTTCAGCACCTGGGCTCCCGACTTGGCCTGCATGACCAGATAGCGGGCGGTGGCCTCGACCAGAACATCCAGCAGGGCGTCGAGCTTTTCCGGGTGCTCATAGGCGAAGGTTCGCGCCGCGGTGCGGTCGGAGCTGCGACCTTCGATCATATAGGTAGCGACTGTCCACGGACCGCCCGCAAAGCCGATCAGCGCGCGGTCCGGCTCGAGCTCGGCGCGGACACGGGCCAGCGTCTCACCGATCGCCGCCAGACGGCCGGTGGACGCCTCGACCTCGTCGGCCATGCGCTGAATGTCCGGCAGGTCGCCGAGCCGGGGTCCCTCGCCCGCCTCGAACCACACCTGCTGGCCCAGCGCCTTGGGGATCAGCAGGATGTCGGCGAAGACGATGGCCGCATCCATCGCAAAGCGGCGCATCGGCTGGAGGGTGGCCTCCGCGGCCATCTCCGGGTTGTGGCAGAAGGCGATGAAGTCAGCCGCCCGGGTTCTGAGCTCGCGATATTCCGGCAGCGACCGGCCAGCCTGACGCATGAACCAGATCGGCGGCCGCTCCAGGATCTCCCCGGCAAGGGCGCGCAACAGACGGGGCTGATCGGTCGCACTCATCAGAGCCCTTAAATCGCCTCTGGCCGGAAGTCTCAAGCCTGACGCGAACGATCTGAGCCCGCCTGATCTTGTTCTTCCATTGAAGACTTGAAAAAGGATGGGGGTGGCAGCAGAAGGGCTGCCGGAAAGAGTGGAAAACCTCGCTGGGCGACCTCCGCAACCGGCTTCTCCCCTGCCAGTCCCACTGATCCGCAGCCGCAATAACAGCCCTGTGAATCCTGGGGAGTATGGCCAACCGCCGCGTTCCCCTTAAGGATTTGTTAAGACATCGGGGGAGGACCGAGGGCGCCGACCGGTTAGCCCAACGCCTGTCGATGACCACCGGAGCGACGATCCCCAGGCCCCTGTCGCAGTGGGTTAATGAAACGTGAAGACCGGGTTTCATCCCACCCATACAGGAGAGCCGGATGAGCGATCCCGGCGCAGACGATCTATCCCCATTCCCGCCCAGCTTCGCTAAGACTGTTCTACAGGAATCGTCCCCAGGCTTTTTGCATCAGGCCGCGCCCTTGACCACGCCCGCTCCTAGGCTCGCCACCTACTTCCATGTGCACCTGGTCTCCGATTCGACGGGGGAGACACTGAACGCCATGGCGCGCGCGGTGTGCGCCCGCTTCGACAACGTTCTGCCGATCGAGCACATCTATGCCTTGGTCCGTTCGCAACGTCAGCTCGACCGGGCGCTGGGCGACATCGAGGAAGCGCCAGGGGTGGTCATCCACACCATCGTCGATGACCGGTTGCGCGAGGCGCTTGAAGAAGGCTGCCGCCGGCTCGACATGGCCTGCATACCCGCGCTCGACCCCCTGGTCTCGGCCCTGTCGCGCTACCTCGGCTATTCGACCACGACCCGCGTTGGCGCGCACCTGCGGCTGGACAACGACTACTTCAACCGGATGGACGCGCTGAACTATGCCATCGGCCACGACGACGGCCAGGGCGGGCAGGACCTCGAACAGGCTGACGTGATCCTGGTGGGCGTGTCGCGGACGTCGAAGACCCCCACCTGCATCTATCTGGCGCACCGCGGCGTGCGCGCCGGCAATGTGCCACTGGTGCCGGGCCGCCCGCCGCCGGAAAAGCTGTTCGCCCTGAAGAAGACCCTGGTGGTGGGGCTGTCGATCTCGCCGGACCGGCTGATCCAGATCCGCCGTAACCGGCTACTCAGCCTCAAGGAAAACCGGGAATCCAGCTACATCGACGTGGACGCCGTGCGCGATGAGATCGTCCAGGCGCGCCGGCTCTACGAACGCCAGGGCTGGCCGGTGATCGACGTAACCCGCCGCTCGGTGGAGGAGACGGCCGCCGCCGTGCTCAACCTGCTACATGGCGGCCACGGCCAGGTCGAGGTGCTCGGTTGAGTCTGGTGCTGGCTTCGAAAAGCGTGGCGCGCCGGGCGGTGCTGCAAGGCGCGGGCGTCGCCTTCGACATTGCCGGGTCTGGCGTCGATGAGGATGCGGCCAAGGCGGCGCTGCTGGCCGATGGCGCAGGCCCGCGCGGGGTCGCTGAAGCGCTGGCCGAAATGAAGGCGCTGGCCGTCTCGCGCGCCCGGCCCGATCTGGTTATCGGGGCCGACCAGACGCTGGAGTTCGAGGGCCGACTCTACGACAAGGTCGAGGGCCTCGCCGACGCCCGCGCCCGGCTGAAAACCCTGCGCGGCAAACCCCACCGGCTGCATTCGGCGGTGGCCGCAGCCAGGGGCGGCGCGGTCATCTGGCGGGAGACCGTCAGCGCCACCCTGACCATGCGCGATTTTTCCGACGGCTTCCTCGAGGACTATCTGGCCGCCGAGGGCGAAGCGGCGCTGGGCTCGGTGGGCTGCTACCGGCTGGAGGCCGTTGGCGCCCAGCTTTTCGCTGCCATCGAGGGCGACTATTTCACCATCCTGGGCTTGCCGCTGATGGGACTGCTCGACCTGCTGCGCCGTGAGCGGGTGCTGGCGGCATGAGCGCGCGGCTGATCGGCGGAGCGACAATCGTCGCCGGGATCGCTGGCTGGCCGGTGCGTCACTCGCTCAGCCCGTTGATCCACAATGCCTGGCTGGCGGCCGCTGGCCTGGACGGGGTCTATGTGCCGTTCAGTCCGGCCGTAGACGGGTTTGAGCGCCTGGTCCTGGGCCTGCGCGGCGGCGTGGTGCGCGGGCTCAACGTCACCTTGCCGTTCAAGGAGACGGCACTGGCTCTGGCGACCCGCGCCAGCCCGCGCGCCCGCGCGGCGGCGG
>JANXXA010000106.1 GCA_025350885.1 Phenylobacterium sp. | reverse complement strand
CGTTTGATCCGGACCAGACGCTTTCGACCCGCGATCAGCGCCGGGTTGATGATTTCATCCTCTATGCGATCGCCGCCGCCGACGAGGCGGTGAAGGATTCCGGCTGGCAGCCACAGACCGATGCCGACCGTGAGCGGACCGGGGTGATGATCGGCTCGGGGATCGGCGGGCTGGCGACTATCGAGCGGACCTCAATCGAGCTGCATGAGAAGGGCCCGCGCCGGGTGAGCCCGTTCTTCATACCCTCCGCGCTGATTAATCTAGCCAGCGGCCAGGTGTCGATCCGCCATGGATTCAAGGGCCCGAACCATTCGGTGGTGACGGCGTGCGCCACCGGCGCCCACGCCATCGGCGACGCGGCGCGGCTGATCAAATATGGCGACGCCGACCTGATGCTGGCGGGGGGTGCGGAGGCCGCGATCTGTCCGGTGGGCATGGCGGGGTTCATTTCCGCGCGGGCCATGTCGACCGGCTTCAACGACACCCCGGAAAAGGCCAGCCGGCCCTATGACAAGGACCGCGACGGCTTCGTCATGGGCGAGGGCGCTGGCGTGCTGATGCTCGAGGAATACGAGCACGCCAAGGCGCGCGGCGCGAAGATCTATGCCGAGGTGGCCGGCTATGGCCTGGCCGGCGACGCCTATCACATCACCGCGCCGGCCGAGGATGGCGACGGCGGGTTCCGGGCGATGAAGGCGGCGCTCAAGGACGCGGGCGTGGAGATGGGCCAGATCGACTATATCAACGCCCATGGGACATCGACCCCGCTCGGCGACGAGATCGAACTCGGCGCGGTGACCCGCCTGCTAGGGGACGCCGCCGGCAAGGCGACGATGAGTTCGACCAAGTCGGCCACCGGACACCTGCTGGGCGCCGCCGGGGCCATCGAGGCGGCGTTCACCTGCCTGGCGATTCGCGACCAGATCGCGCCGCCGACCATCAACCTCGACAATCCCTCGATCGAAACCGCCATCGACCTGGTGCCGAACAAGGCCAAGCCGATGAAGATCGACATCGCGCTCTCCAACTCCTTCGGGTTCGGCGGCACCAACGCCTCCGTGGTGTTCAAGAAGGTCACGTGAGCCGGCAGCGTCAGTCCGTGCGCCGCCACCGGGGCCTGGCGCGGGCGCTGAGCGGCGTCCTGGTCGCGCTCTTCGTGGTCGTCGCCCTGGCCTCTGCCTGGGCGTTCTGGAACTATCGCGGCCCTGGACCGACAGCCAGGTCGGGGACCGTGACCCGCCTGGTCCTGGCGCGCGGGTCCAGCGCCGGCCAGATTGCCACGGCGTTGCAGGCAGCCGGCGCAATCCGCTCACGCACGCTGTTCCTGCTGGCGGATCGTCTGGCGGCCGGACGGCGCAGCCTCAAGGCCGGCGAATACGAATTCCCCAGTGGCGCCCCGATGGACCGGGTGCTCACCGACATCCAGGCTGGCCGCGTCGTGCGCCGGTTCGTGGCCGTCCCCGAGGGCTGGACCAGCGACATGGCGGTCGATGCGGTGCGCGCCGAGCCGGTGCTGGCGGGCGAGGTCGCGACGCCCCCCGAAGGTTCGATCCTGCCCGACAGCTACCAGGTCCAGCGCGGCGAGGACCGCGCCGCCGTGGTCGCCCGGATGCGCGCGGCGCGCGACGCCCTGCTGGCGCAGCTGTGGGCCGGACGGGCGAGCGGCCTGCCGCTGAACACGCCGCAGGACGCGGTGACGCTGGCCTCTCTGGTGGAGAAGGAGACCGGGGTTGCCGCTGAGCGCCCGAGGATCGCGGCGGTGTTCGAAAACCGCCTGCGCCTCGGAATGAAACTGGAAAGCGACCCCACCGTGATCTACGGCGTCTCGCAGGGTCGGCCGCTGGGCCGCGGGATCACCCTGAAGGAACTGATGACCGCCACGCCCTACAACACCTATCGGATCGTCGGCCTGCCGCCGACGCCAATCGCCAATCCGGGCCGCGCGGCGCTCGCCGCGGTGCTCAATCCGCCAAGGAGCACGGAGCTGTTCTTCGTCGCTGACGGGACCGGCGGCCACGTCTTCGCCTCGACCTACGCGGAGCATCAGGCGAATGTCGCCAAGTGGCGGGGTATCGAGCGGGCACGCGCGGCGGCGGCGGGGAAGTGAACCACGGAAAACACGGAAAGAGCACGGAAAAAAGGGAAGCGACCTCCTTTGGCCCAGTCCGCTTGAATCGCGCGCGCCGCGCGCAATCAATCCATCTGACGCCGTGGATAATTCCCGTCTCCTTCCGTGCTCTTTCCGTGTTTTCCGTGGTTACCTGTTTCGACCTGTCGACGGCCCGAGGACCTGCTCAATGACCCTTTCCGGCATGACCGGCTTCGGCCGCGCCGAGGGTGCACTGGGCGCCTGGAGCTGGGCGGTGGAGGCGCGCTCGGTGAACGGCCGGAACCTCGAGGTGCGGTTTCGCGGCCCGCCCGGCTTTGAGGGCCTGGAGCGGGCGGCGCGCGAGGGCGCCCAGGCGCGGTTCCAGCGCGGCCAGCTGACCGTCGGGCTGCAGGCCAAGCGCTCGGAGGGCGCGGGCAGCGTTCGGCTCAACCTCGAACTGCTGGAGCGGTACCTGGCGGCCGGCGCGCCCTACGTGGCCTCGGGCCAGGCGACCGCGCCCAGCCTCGACGGCCTGCTGGGCCTGCGCGGTGTGATCGAAGCGCCCGATGCCGTCGAAGATCCCGAAGTCCTGGCGGCGCTGGAGACCCGGATGGCGGCGTCGATCGGCGTGGCGCTGGACGGGCTCGCGTCGGGCCGCAGGGAAGAAGGCGCCGCGCTCCAGGGCGTGCTTGACGGTCTCGCCACGCGCATCGGCGAGGTGACCGGCCACGCCGAGACCCTCGCCGGCGGCCAGCCTGCGGCGATCAAGGCGCGGTTCCAGATCCGGCTGATCGAACTCGCCGGCGACGCGGCGAGCGAGGAGCGGATCGTTCAGGAGGCCGCCGCCATGGCCGTCAAGGCCGACGTCCGCGAGGAACTCGACCGGCTGAAGGGCCACGTCGATGCCGCCCACGCGCTCCTCGCAACGAAAGGGGGAGTCGGGCGCAAGCTCGATTTCCTGACCCAGGAATTCATGCGCGAGGCCAATACCATGTGCTCCAAGTCGGCCTCGGGCGCCTTGACCGGGGTCGGCCTGGACCTCAAAGCCATCATCGAGCAGTTCCGCGAGCAGGTGCAGAATGTCGAGTAGCGGACAGGCCGTGTCGGGCTCTGGCGGGGACGACGCGGCCAAACCTTGGGAGACCCAGCGGCGCGGGCTGCTGTTGCTGGTGTCGAGCCCGTCGGGGGCGGGCAAGACCTCGCTGTCGCGCCGGCTGGTGGCCGACCACCTGGACCTGATCCTGTCGATCTCCGCGACGACGCGGGCCCCTAGGCCCGGCGAGGAGCCCGACCGGGAGTATGTCTTCCGGAGCCGCGAGGCGTTCGACGCGATGATCGCCGCCGGCGAATTCCTCGAATGGGCCGACGTCCATAACCACCGCTATGGCACGCCGAAAGCGCCGGTCGAGGCGGCGCTGGCGGCGGGCAAGGACGTGCTCTTCGACATCGACTGGCAGGGCGCCAGGTCGATCGCCGAGAAGATGCCCAACGACAGCGTCCGCGTCTTCGTGCTGCCGCCGTCGTGGTCGGACCTGTCGCGCCGACTGCACGCCCGCGCCCAGGACAGTGATGCGATCATCAACCTGCGGCTTGAGCGCGGGCGTGACGAGATCACCCACTGGGACGAATACGACTATCTGATCGTCAACAAGAACTTCGACGGCGCCTACGCCGACCTGGGCCACATCTACCGGGCGGAGCGGATGAAGCCGGGGCGAAATCCGTGGCTGCCGGCGTTCGTGCGGGGGCTGGCGGAGGAGTAGGGGCGGGGGCTAGCATCGCGACGTAAGGCTGCAGGTTCCGAGATTGGCCAGGGGCGAACCCTGGTGCGGAGCGTTGACGCCAGCGCAGCCATCCCGTCCTTATGGCTTTGAGACTGCCGGTCGGGGGGGCCGCACAGCTGTTCAAGATCACACGACGGGTGGCGGGCGCCGCGGCGGCGATTCTCCTCGCGTTCGGAGCGATACCGGCGGCATCTCAGACCGTCGCGCCGATGGGCATCTCCACAACTGTGGCCACCGCCCCGGAAGTGCTGGCGGCCGAGCGTCTGTTCTCGGCCTGGATGGAGGGCCAGATTGCTTATCGAGGCCTCCCCGGTGTCGCCGTCGGTGTCGTCAGTGACCAGCAACTGGTCTGGTCCAAAGGCTTCGGCTATGCCGATCTGAAGACCAAGCGGTCGATGACGCCGGCAACGCGCTTTCGCATGGCGTCGAACAGCAAGCTGTTCACAGCCGTCGCCATCATGCAGTTGAGGGAGGAAGGCAAGCTCAGGCTCGACGATCCGGTTGTGCAGTACCTGCCCTGGTTCAAGGCGAAACCGGCGGGTGACGATGACGGCCCGATCACCGTCGAGCAGCTTCTGTCCCATAGCTCCGGTCTGCAACGTGAAGCCGGAGACCATTGGGAGTCGCTCAACTTCCCGACGCCCGCGGAATTCCAGCGTCTATATGCGGAACGTCAGGCGGCATTCGCCCCGGCCACGCGCTGGAAGTACTCAAACCTTGGCTTCACCGCCGCCGGCCGGGTGGTGGAGAAGGTCAGCGGGGAGAGCTGGGCGGACTACCTGCAGCATCACATTTTTGATCCGCTTGGCATGACGGCCTCGAGCGTCGACAAGAACGTGCCTGAACTGACCGTGCCCTATGGTCGGCGGATGCCGGACGGGACCCGCGAAGTGCTGCCGTTCATCGATTCACGTGGGATGGCGGCCGCCACGGGCCTGACGTCGAACGTCGACGACATGGCCAAATTCATGTCGGCGCAATTCCGCCGGGGTCCCCGAGGGGGCTCGCAGATCGTGAGCAGCGGTTCCTGGCGCGAGATGATGCGGGTTCGTTCCGTCGATGAAGACTGGAAAAGCGGCACCGGGCTTGGCTTCGACGTCCAGCGGGTGAAGGACCGGACCTATGTCGGACATAGCGGTGGTTACCTTGGGAACACCACCCAGACGCTCGTTCAGATCGACGACAAGGTCGGTGTGATCGTCCTGACGAACACCCATGACTCCAATCCCGGCGATATTGCCAATCAGCTGATGGCGACGGTGGGCCAGGCCGTCGCGGCTGCGTCCAGGCCCAAGTCGGCTACGGCGGCCTGGAACCCCGCGTGGGCGCGCTTTGCGGGGCTTTATCGCGGTCGCTGGGGAGACAAGCAGGTTGTCCTGTTGAACGAGCGGCTGGTGATCATTACGCCGAATGCCCCGAACCTGGACAATCCGGCCAGCCTCGATCCGATCGGAGAGGGTCGCTTCCGCTATGGCGCGCCGACAGGCGGCCGCGAGATCGGCGAGATCGTGGCTTTGCGGTTGAGCTCATTCCTGGCATCCCGCTG
>JANXXA010000085.1 GCA_025350885.1 Phenylobacterium sp. | reverse complement strand
GCCTTGGAGGTCGCCGTATGGTCGGCGATCATCATCTTGGCAAAGGCCTTGATGCCCGCTGTCTTGGACCGCGTCCGGGCGATCTCGGCGGCCTGCACCTCGTAGATGTCGCTCTGGCTGGCGTTGGAGACAAAGGCGGCGGTGTCGTGCGAGCCGACCGTCGAGGCCGAGGCCGCCCCGACGGCTGCGCCCGTGGCGTCTTGCGCCTTGTCGATGGCGGCGCCGACAGGCGTCGTATTCGTCGCCGTGTCGGTGGTCGCGGCCTCGGGGGTCGCCGGCTTGTTGCAGGCCGCCAGAGACAGGGCCGCCACGGCAGCCGTTGTAGCCAAGAAAAGGTGTTTCACGATGCGCTGCTCCTGAGGGACTTCGGAAGCAAGAAATCGCGCGTCGTGGCTTGGTTCCCGCGCGGCCGAGCGGGCTTGCCCGCCGCGCGTGGTTGGACGCCGCGACCCACCCGGCCTAAGGTCGCCCGATGAGCCAGGACCCCATTGATGATCGCGCCGCCGCCCGGCGCAAACTGATCGGCCGGGCGATGGTGATCGGCCTGCTGGCGCTGGTCGCGGTCTATGTGATCGTGACGTTCCGCTGACGATCGCTACTTCGCCTCGGCCGCCGCCTTCATGGTGGCCACCAGTCCGGTGAACTGCGTGGTGCGGCGCGCCTTGTCGGCGGCCTTGTCGGCGGGCTCGTGCTTGGGCAGGGCGTCGGCGTCGTAGACCAGCGTGTAGAGCAGCTTGGAGTGGCGCTTGTCCACCGGCCGGATCTCCACCGTGCCGTGGTAGTCGATCGGGCTCTTGGGCTGCGAATAGGTGTAGGACCAGGCGGTCTGGGCGACCAGAACCTCATCGACCCGGTCGGCGATCCGACGCACGGCGCCCATCTCTCCGTCCTTGCCCGAGGTGATCACGCAGGTGGTCTTGAACCAGGGGCCGATCTGGCAGAAGCCGGAAATCTTCTTCCAGGCCGCGTCGGCGGGCGCGTTGATCGTGGCCTCCAGCGGCACGGTGACGAAGTCGGCGGCGGCGGCCGCGCCGGCCGATAGAGCGAGCGCGCCAAGCGTCGCGGCGGCCAGGAACATCTTCATTGTGGTTTCCCCCATGTGATTTGATCTGAGTTTGGCCACGCGACGCGGCGGAAGCCAAGCGCGCTGAATGTTTCAGCCCGCGAGCTTTTCCAGCTCGGCGGAATCGATCTCCTCATTGGACCAGACGTGTTGCACGTCGTCCTCGTCGTCCAGCGCCTCGAGCAGCTTCAGCAGCCCGCCCGCGGCCTCACCGGCGACTGGCGTCCGCGCCTTGGGCCGCCAGGCGGTGGCGGTGGACTTGGCGGCGCCGAGCGCGGCCTCCAGGCTGGCGGCGACTTCGGACAGATGCTCAAACGCGGTATAAATGGTGTGCTCGTCTTCGTCTGACTCCACGTCCTCGGCGCCGGCCTCGATGGCGGCGTCCATCACCTTGTCCTCTGAACCCGTGGCGGCGGGATAGACGATCTGCCCCACCCGGTCCCACATGAAGGCCACCGAACCCGTCTCGCCGAGATTGCCGCCGTGCTTGGAGAAAGTGGACCGCACATTGGCCGCGGCCCGGTTGCGGTTGTCGGTCAGCACCTCGACGATCACGCCGACGCCGCCGGGGCCGAAGCCCTCATAGCGGATTTCTTCATAGGCCTCGGCCTCGCCGCCGGAGGCCTTCTTGATCGCTCGGTCGATGACGTCCTTGGGCAGGGACTCGCCCTTGGCGTTGTTCACCGCCAGCCGCAGACGCGCGTTCATGTTGGGGTCTGGCAGGCCGGCCTTGGCCGCCACGGTGATTTCCCGCGACAGCTTGGAGAACAGCTTGGACCGAGCAGAATCCGCGCGGCCCTTGCGGTGCATGATGTTCTTGAACTTGGAATGTCCGGCCATGGTCCGTCTGTGCGGCTCTCTTGGGGATGCAAGCCATGCTTCTAACCCTGGCCGGGGCGGGGCGGAACCCCCGGCAGGTGCACGGGTTAGACGTTGAGCTGCCGCGCGGAGCTCCTGCCATGAGCGAACTGATCGTCGAACCTGTGGAGGACTTCGGCCAGCCGGCGACCAACGGCGAACTGGTCCACTGGATGGCTAAGAAGCCGCTGCGCATCGGACCGACCGCCGTGACGGCCATGGCGGGCGGCGCTTTCGTGCTGGGCGTGACAGCGGCGGTGGCGGTGCTGGCGCTGGCCCACTGGCTGGGCCCGCAGCGCGAGATCACCATCGCACGGGGCTGGCGGCGGCGCGGCTGACGCATCAGCGTGTGGCCCTGGATGTGGCGGTCGCGGTTGAACTCGGTCTGGCCGTGGCGAACCAGGTAGATCATTTCTTGCGGCGGACCACCGGATGCGAGGTCGACAGGCCCCCATCGACGGCGATCGTCTGGCCGTTGACGTAGGAGGCGTCGTCGCTGGCCAGGAACAGGGCGGCGTGGGCGATCTCGTCGGGCAGGCCATAGCGGGTCAGCGGGTTCAGCTGGCCGATCTTGTCCTCGTTGCCCCGAGCGCGTGCGCCGTCGAAGATCGGCTTGGTCATGCCGGTCTCGATCAGGCCGGGTGCGATGGCGTTGACCCGCACGCCGGTCCCGTAGAGCTCATTGGCCGAGGTCTGCACGAGGCTGATGACCCCGGCCTTCGACGCCGAATAGGCCGGCCCGCCGGCGCCCGAGCGTATGCCGGCCACCGAGGCGGTGCAGATGATCGAGCCCTTGCCGGTGGGGATCATCGCCGCCGAGGCGTGCTTCACCGCCAGGAACGCCCCGATCAGGTTGACCCGCAGGATCTCTGCCCAATAGTCGGCGGTCTGTTCGTGCAGCGGTGCGAACCCGCCGGAGATGCCGGCGTTGGCCCAGACCACGTCCAGCGATCCGTATTCGGATTGGGCGCGGGCGATATAGGCGATGACGCAGGCTTCGTCGCCAGCATCGCCGGTCATGGCCACCGCCTTGCCCCCGGCCTTGGCGACCATGTCCGCCGTCTCGGCGACGGCCTCGGCGCGATCGACGCAGACGACCGAGGCGCCTTCGCGGGCGAACAGCAGCGAGGCGGCGCGGCCGATGCCGCTGGCCGCGCCGGTGATGACCGCGGTGCGGCCCTGGAGACGTCCCATGATTTGGATCCTTGGCGGGGGTTAGCGGAGCAGCAGGTTGAAGCAGAGGCCAGCCGCGATCAGCAGGCACAGCGGCGAATAGAAGAGGCGGTTGAGACGATGGAATGGCGTGCGTTCGCTTCGCCGCCAGACAGCGGGAATATAACCGGCAAGGCCCCGCGCCGCGAACACAGCGGTCAGGCCGATATATCCCACTCGGGCCGGGAGAGCCGCGGCGCCCGAAAGGTCCGCCGCGCTCACCACGACGACCAGGGCCGCACCCGTCATGATGGCGGCGGCGACGGCAATGGTCAGGGAACGAGACGGCATCCGCCCGCCCGGCGTGCGGCCGATCACCCGCAGCGCCAGGCTAGCCTCGTCGGTTCCCGGCCAGCGCAGGCCGAGCGCCCAGGCCACATGCAGCAGCGAAATCGCCGCCAGCAGGCCAGTCAGAGCGATGGCCAGAGCACCGGTCATGCGTCGGCTTTGGCGCGCCGCGCCGCGGCGGTGATGGCGTCGACGAAGGTGTCGTAGAGGCCGGGCGGCAGGTCGTGGCCCATGCCGGGAACAATGCGAAGCTCCGCGCCGGGTATCGCCGCGGCCGTGGCCTCGCCGCCGGCCTTGGGCAGCAATGGATCGTCGGCGCCGTGCAGGACGACGACCGGCAGCCTCAGGCCCTTCAACGCCTGCGTGCGGTCACCGTCGGCGCGGACGGCGGCCATCTGCCGGGCGACGCCAGGCGGGTTGAAGGCGCGCGCGTGCTCGGCGATGACCCGGCCGCGGATTTCTTCGTCCGTCCACGGATGGTCCGGGCTGCCGATGATGCGGGCGTTGCTGATTCCGTGGGCGAGATAGGCGTCGTAGTCGCTGGCGGGATCGGGCGCTGGGGCGGTCAGCACCGCGCCGGCCGCGGGGTGCGGCTGCATTGTTGAACCCTCGCCGGTGGTCGACATGATCGAGGTCA
>JANXXA010000067.1 GCA_025350885.1 Phenylobacterium sp. | reverse complement strand
GGCCTACGCCACCCCCGCCGAGGCGCTGCGGCGGTGGCGCGAGACAAACGGCTGACGCTCTATCGCCGGTAGACGTCGTTCGGCCAGCGTTTGTGCACCCAGAACCATTCGGCCGGGCGGGCGCGGACGCGCTCTTCGATGAAGCTGTTGATGCGAGCCACGCCGGCGGCGATATCAGCGTCGCGGTCGCCGGTGTTTTCCAGCCGGATCGGATCGTGGACCACCACACGGAAGCGCGCCTTGCCCTTGCGCTCGACGCTCATCGGCTGCAGCGGCGCTGCGTAGCGCAGGGCGAAGCTGGCGGGCCCCGGCGCGGTATGGGCCATCAGGCCGAACAGCGGGGCTTCGATCCCGCCGTTGAACTTCTGATCGTTCATCAGAGCCACCGACTCGCCGCGCGAGAGCGCGCGCAGCAGTTCGCGTGCGCCGTCGGTCCCCTTGGGCGCGAACAGCCGCACGCCATAGCGCCAGCGGCTCTTGCGGATGCGCGCGTCCACGTAAGGGTTGTTGGTGGCGCGATAGGTGATCTGGCAGGTAACGCCGGCGTGGACGATCACCGCCGGCATGATCTCGAAGCTGGAGAAATGGCCCGAGATGAAAATCACCGGCCCCGCGCCCGCGGCGATCGCCGCCAGCCGCTCCGCGCCGACCACCTCGACGCGGCCAGGATCGGCGATGATCCGGTCGAGAATCGGGAACTCCGCCGCCCAGCGGCCGAGGTGGCGCCACTGTTCGTCCAGCAGTTCGGCGATCCGCGCAGGGCTCGCGTCTGGAAAGACAATCCGCAGATTGCGCGCCGCCACCCGGTGCGCGCTGGTCAGCGGACCCAGCCTGCGAAACAGCCCGGCTCCGAAGTCCGACACAGAATCTATTGGAAAAATGCGCGCTAAACAGGCAGCAATGTCATATGCCAGCGCTTCCACCAGCCAGGGGAGCTTTTGTCGCATCGCTGCGCGAGATTCCGTCATGCATCCTTACTAGGGGTGGCCTCCTGGGCTTAGCAACGCGCGTCTGGCGCGGAGCTTGCGGCAAACCCTGCGTACCGTCCCGCATCGGGACACGGGGTTTGAGAGGATTGGGCGTCGCGTCATGATGGAAGGGATCGATGTTCATCTGGGTCGCCGGCTTCGTCGCCGCCGCCGGATTCTGGGCCTGACCCAGCAGCAGCTCGCCTGTGCCTGCGGCGTGCGCTTCCAGCAGATCCAGAAATACGAGTGCGCGGCGAACCGGATGTCGGCCGCCCGCCTGTGGCAGCTTTCCGAGGTGCTTGAAGTGCCGGTGAGCTATTTCTACGAGGGTCTTGGCCTCGAAACAGCGGCCGACAGAGAGCCGGAACCGCCGGAACCGCGCGCCCAGAGGGAGACCAACGATCTCGTCCAGGTGTTCTACAGCCTGAGCGAACGGCCCCGCCAGCGCCTGCTGGACCTGGCCAAGTCCTTGACCGAAACCGAGACCGACATCAGCGGACACGCGTTTCCCTGATCGGCCTTAGGGGGTAAAAGCGGACCCATGGCCGCGCCCCCCGACCCCAGCTCCGCAGACGAAATTCCCGCTGATCCCCTACCCGCCGACCGGCTCGCCGAGTTGGACAGCTTCCTGATCGAACTCAATACCGCCGCGGCGCGAGCGATCCTGCCGCTGTTCCGCGCCGACCACGGCCTGGAGGACAAGGGCGGGGGCGAAGGCGGGATCGGGGGCTTCGACCCGGTTACCGAAGCTGACAAGGGCGCCGAGCGCGCCATCCGGGCCCTGATCGCCGCGCGCTATCCCGATCACGGGATCATCGGCGAAGAATATGGCGAAGACCGCCCGGACGCCGAGTGGGTCTGGGTGCTGGACCCGGTGGACGGCACCCGCGCCTTCATCGCCGGGCTGCCGCTGTGGTGCACGCTGATCGGTCTGCGCCACAATGGAACCCCGGTCCTGGGCTCGATCGGCCAGTCGTTCCTTGGCGAACTCTACATCGGCCACGCGGGAGGTTCGCGTCTGATGACCCGCGGAAACAGCCGGCCGCTGCAGGTCAGGGCCTGCCCGGCGCTGTCGGCGGCGCTGATCGCCACCACCGACCCGGCGCTGTTTGTCGGATCCGAGCAGCAGGCCTGGCAGTCGGTGCGCTCTGGCGCACGGCTGGCCCGGCTGGGCTGCGACGCCTACGCCTACGCCATGGTCGCCGCCGGGACGATCGACCTGGTCATCGAGACCGGCCTGAAAGCCTGGGACATCGACGCCGCGATCCCGGTCATCGCCGGGGCGGGCGGGTTCACCACCGACTGGCGCGGCCAGCCGGTCGGAGCCCACGGCGGCAAGGTCGCCATCGCCGGCGACCGCGCCTGCCTCGACGCCGCGCTGGTCGCCCTCAGCCTCGCGGCGGGCTGACTTTAGAGCCCTCGGCGCTTCAGTTGACCCACCCAAAGCTCGTCATGGCCGGCCGCCGTGCCGGCCATCCATATGCGCCGA
>JANXXA010000580.1 GCA_025350885.1 Phenylobacterium sp. | reverse complement strand
CGACCTGACGCTGATCGGCAAGGCGCTGTCGGGCGGATTCTATCCGGTCTCCGCGGTGCTCTCGAACTCCGAGGTGATGGACGTCCTGCATCCCGGCGAGCATGGTTCGACCTTCGGCGGCAATCCCCTGGCCTGCGCCGTGGCCCGCGCGGCGCTGAAGGTGCTGGTCGAGGAGGGCATGATCGAGAACGCCGCCCGCGTCGGTGATCGCCTGCAGGCCTCGCTAGCCGCGATCGGCGCCGATAGCGTCCGGCAGGTGCGCGGCCGGGGCCTCATGCTGGCCGTCGAACTGCACCCCGAAGCCGGCGGCGCTCGGCCGGTCTGCGAGGCGCTGCGGGCGCGCGGCCTCTTGGCCAAGGAGACCCACGACCACACCATCCGCATCGCCCCGCCGCTGATCCTCACGGCCGACCAGGCCGACTGGATCGCCGAACAGTTCGCCGCGGTTCTCTAGTGTGCTGGATCTGAAGTTCGCCTTCTTGAGGGATCAAGCTCTGAGCGAACTTCAGATCCAAGAAGCACACTAGGAAACAGAGGCTTGCTAGTGTCCCTATCGATTCCGAAGTTCGACCGCGCCTGCCACAAGCGCCTTCGAACTTCGGAATCGGGACACTAGCTTGGCTGGAGCCCTTCGCCCGCGCTAGAATCGGCCGGTCAGGCGAACGGCGACGGTTCGAGGGCGCAAGGGGGTGACGACCTGCTCGCGTCCGATCAGGAAGGGATTGCCGAAGGAAAAAGTGTTGGAAGCCGCGTTGAACGGATTGTCGAGCGAAGCGCTGAGCGACCACGCGGCGGTCTCGATCGAGACGCTGGTGCGCAGACTGACGTAGTTTCCCATCGCCTGGATATCGCTGGCGTCGAACGTGAGATAGGAGCTTCCGACGTAGGCCGATTGAGCCAGGAAGCGGAAGGTGTAGTCCCCGCCAAGCTGGTGGTGATAGTCCACCACGAGGCCGGCTGACGCGCGCGACACGCCAGGGAGGCCCGCATCGAGGCGGGCGTTGAAGTTCGGGCTTCGGCGGGTGATCTGAGGATCGTTGATAAGCGCGGCGGCTCGAAGATCAAGGTCGCTGTTCAGCCGCCAGGCCGCCTCGACCTCAAGGCCAGCGTTTGCGCCATCGCCGATATTGGTGGTGAATGGAAGTCCGTCGGCCAGGAACTGATCGCTCTGGACGGACTCCCAGGTGGCATAGAAGGCCGCGAAACGCGTCTGAAGGCGATCATCCAACCATCGCAGCTTGGCGCCGATCTCGTAGTTCCAGAGCCTGTCTGCCTTGTATTGCCGATCCGGCGCGCTGACGGCGTCGAAGATCTGTCCCAACTGGCCGCTGGTGTTGAATCCTCCCGGACGATAGCCCTCGGCGGCCTGGAAATAGACCAGCGCGCCGGGTCGGGCGGCGTAACTGAGCAGGAGCTTCGGCGACAGCCCCATGGCCTCACCGCTGACTTCGAGACGGCGAGAGCCTGCGGCCTGGCGGACCTCGGACGTGGTGTCGAAGCGGAAATCGAACCAGCGTAACCCCGCCGTCACCGAGAGCTTGGGTGTGATGTCGACGGTGGCTTCCCCATAGATCGCCGCCTCGCCGATCCTGTCGGTGCGAACCTCCGAATAGAGCGGGTCCGTATCGCTTGCAGGAAGGGCGGCCAGGGCCGCCTCGAGCCTGGTCTCGCCGGCCGAGACGAAGACGCCGGCCAACCCATGCAGCCGCCGGTCAGCTGGAGAGGCGTAGGTGGCCTCGGAGACTGTCAACTCTACGCGACGGTCCTCATCGAAGGCGGCCTGGCCGGTCGGACCCGCAAACCGCGGGATCGCCGCCGTCGCGTCGTATCGGCTGATGTATTGGTGACCGATGCGGGCGATCGAACCCGTGACCCGCCCCCACTCGCCATCGCCCGCGAGCGTGATGACGCTCTCATCGATATCGTTATCATGCGGCTCCCGGACGCCATTGTCCCGTTGTCCGGCCGCCAGACGTCGGACGCCATATTGCGCATCGTCAGTGACAATCGACTGATGGGTCGCACTGGCGGTCGCCGTCCAGCCGGGCGAGAGGCTCGCGCGCAGAGCTATCCGAAAGCCGGCGCGCCTGGCGGAATTGATATCGGACAGGCCCAGGGCGACATTGTTGATGTAACCGCTCTGGTTTTCCCGATATGCAACGCCACGGATGGCGATCCGGCCGGCCACGAGAGGCACGTTCAAGATCCCCTCGAGCTCAGTATTGAGGCCGCCGCCGGTCCCGCCCAGACCGAGGGTCACGCTGCTGGAAAAATGGTCAAGATCGGGCTTGCGGGTGGCGATCCGCACAACCCCGCCGATGGATCCACCCCCATAGAGCGTACCCTGCGGTCCCCGCATGACCTCAACGCGCTCGACGTCGGCCAGGCGCAGATCCGGATCGGGCGCGCTGTAGGTGATCGGCACGTCGTCGAGGTAGAGGGCGACTATCGATTGCGACTGGCCGGTGAAGGCGCCATCGGAGAGCCCGCGCAGCAGGATCTTGTCGCGGCCGGGACCGAGGTTCGTGACGGTCATCCCGGCGACCTCGCCGGCCAGGTCCTGGAGGCTCAGGGCGCCGCTGCGCCTCAAACCCTCGCCCGAAAGCGCCGAGATCGCATAGGGGGAGCGTCCGGGAAGGTTTGGATAGCGCTGAGCCGTCACGACGATCTCACCGACCGCGTCGGGTGGGTCAGCGCGCGGCTCAGGGGTCGCGACGACCTTCGCCCGGGGCCTGGCCGGCTCGGTCCGGATCAGAACAGCCCTGGGGTCGGGTAAGGAATAGGTGCAGCCGCTGCCGGCCAGGAGACGCGACAGAGCGATGTCGATCCGCATCTTGCCAGACAAGGCGGGGCTTCGGCCGCGGCAGGAGTCCAGGGCGCCGCCGAGGGAGAGGTCGGCCTGGAGGGCAAAATCAATCAGCACCAGGTGGACGGGTTTCGACGTGAGCCGCAGGCGCACCTCGACAGGCGCGGCCGCGACCCGACCTGCCGCCAACAAGCTTGCCGCCAAGGCCGCGATCAGCCGCCACCCTGTCCGCGCTGACCCGCTTGGGGATTGCTGGCTGTCTCTCAGGGCTTCGCTGCCTTGGCCTTGAGCACGATACTTCCTCCGACCGATTGAGCGGTGATCGGTGCGAACAGCGTCAATCGCTGGATCATGGCATCTTCGGTATCGATCCGGAACACGCCCGACACCTTGATGGCCATGGCGCCCGGATCGACCCGAATGGGTATGGACACATATCGGTTGAGATCGATTACGACCTGCGGCAGCGGCGTCTCCAGGAAGACCAACTTTCCCTGTGTTCGCGCGAACGCAACGTCAGGATCGACGGCGGTCACCCGTGCCGATCCCAGCCCGTCGTGAGCGGTCAACTGCTGGCCTCTTGTCAGCCGAACGCCTTGTTCACGGTCGTCGCCGGCGACCGACACCAGACCTCTGCGCACCGTCACGATGAGGTCGCCCGCACGATGCAGAATGTTGAACTCGGTGCCCAGCACGCGCACCTGATGCTCGCCGACCGCGACCGTGAACGGATGGTCCGGCTGGTGGGCGACGTCGAAACTCGCCTCCCCGTCGATCAGCACGACATCGCGCTGACGCCTGGTGAAGCGCACCTGAATCCGGGTGGCGGTTCCAAGTGTCAGACGCGAGCCGTCCGCCAGCGTCAGGGCGCGCGTCTGGCCCCTGTCGGTGGTGTAGGTCTGAACGGCCGGAGCCGACAGCCGCGCGGTAACCAGGGCCGCAACGACGGCCGCCGCCGCCGCCGCGCCGAGCCAGAGCTTTCGGCGACTGGGTCGACTGCGGAAAGGCAGGATGACAGCCCCCGAAAATTCCGCCTCAGGCTCGCGCCTGGGTGTCGAGGCTTCGACGTCGATCCAGATTGCCTCCACCGCGTCATAGGCCGCAGCGTGAGCAGGACTGGCCTCCAGCCAAGCCTGAAAATGGGTCCACGTCGCAAGGCTCGCATCACCCTGCAGCCGCACAAACCAGTCGATCGCCGCCTGACCGAAGTCGTCGATATGAGCCTCAGTGGTCATAGGAGCACGCGTCCGGCGAACCGCGTGGAACACGGGGCTCGCCACAATGACGCCGCAAACGTGGCAGCGCCTCTGCGGATCCTGGCAGCATGATGCAAAAAGGACGCAATCATCGTCCGACCCGAATCATTAGATGTTTGAGCGCCGCGCTGATGTGCTTTTCCACGGCGCTGCGCGATATTCTTAGCCTGGCGGCTGTTTCCGCATGGGTCAGACCGTCAAACTTGTGCAGTTGGAAAACGCGCTGCGTCTGTGGCGACAGAGTCTTCAGGGCTTCCGACACCCGATCCAACCGTTGGCGAGCGATGAACCCCGCTTCGGCGTCCGGAGCGTCAACGATGTCCGCCGTCCCGACGCTCACATGATGCAGGCTTCGCCACGCAGCGTCGCGTGCGCCGGCGCTGCGGCGATACCTCAGGCGATCCAACATCAGGTTGGACGCCAGGCGATATAGGAATGCCGCTGGATTGCGGATTTCGTCGGCGGGCAGGTCACGCACCTTGAGATAGAGATCCTGAACGAGATCCTCGACATCGGCTCCGGAGCCCAGGCGGGCGAGGAAGTAGCGGCGCATATCATCGCGACGCGCCAGGTACGCCTCAAGCAGTGGGCTGGGGGGATCTGTCTGTTTGGACATCAGACGCGAGCCTGGCAGGGGCGCCGCGGATAGACCGCTCCGGCCGGCCAGCCTCGCATGCCGATCACTGTCGATCCCTTTTCCATCAGATCTCGAGCGAGGCGGGCGGCGCGTTTTCATCGGTTGGACGACACATCTGCCGCACCTTGCAACCAAGCCATGCCTTCCGGCTGAAACTAAGGCAAGGCCCGGGCGGGGTGGTCTCGCGGAGCGGGGTCGTGTCTTGCCGTACGCGATTGCAGCCGCCGATGAGGTCAACTTCCAACGAGTTCGTCTTAGCGATGCGCCCCTGCGGATCTGCGCTGCGACACGAGGACCTCGAGACATGCCAGCTTGGATTCGCAGTCACTTGAGTCGGCAAGGCTCACCCGCGATCCCGTGGGCCAGATCGCGGTCGCGCGGGTTGTCGATCCTCGCCTGAATGTCGCTACTCCCCGCAGAGACCCAGCCATCGATGAGCAAAGGCGGCAACCATGCACCACCTCCTGAGGCGACCATGCCTCTACATCGGCATTGGGATCTTGTCGGCCGTGCCTGGTTTGGCGTCTAGTCGCCAACTTGACGGGCTGACCCTGGGCGTTTCCGCCGCCTACGGGAACACCATAGTCACGACCTACCCCGACGGGCGAATTCAGGAGGTTTGGCTGCAGCCAAACGGAGCCTGGACCGGGATCGGCCGTACCCACAGGTCGCTTGCAGGCAGCTGGACCATGAAGGGTGAAAAGATCTGCCTCCGGCAGCAGCGACCAGCGACCCTGCCCTTCAGCTATTGCACGGCATTCCCGGAAAAAGCCAAGGTGGGAGATGCGTGGACTTCCAAGGATTTCTTTGGAACTCCTATTCAGGTGAAGCTGGTGGCTGGTCCGTTGGGTCCCAATTCCAGGAACTGACGCCGGCAGCGCGTGGCCGAATGACGTTCCACCCTCCCGGCGAAGATCCATCGCCGGTTACGATGTGTGTGCGACGCGCTGTCAACAGGCCGTCATCAGGCGGGCGCGGCTGCCGACTGCTTCTGGGTGAACGACATATAGGTAGCAAGCAAGATGATCGCGACGAGGAAAATCAGGCTTGTCCAGGTCGTGCCCAGGCCAAGCCCGCCTGCCTTAGCCGGCTGTGAGAGCAGGTCTCCGGCCGACGCCCCTAGCGGCCGGGTCAAGATATAAGCCGCCCAGAAAGCCAGGACGGCGTTGATCTTGAAGACATAGAACGCCACAGCCACGAGTGCGATCAGCGAAGCGAACAGCACCACCGACCAGGGATACCCAAGGCCCAGCTTCTCGGCGATCAGGTCTCCAGCCGAGGTGCCCAAGGCAAAGGTGGCGAGGATGGCGGCCCAGTAGAAAATTTCGCGGCGGGTGGTCGTGATCGTGTGGACCGAAAGGGTATTTTCGAGTCTGTGCCAGGCGATGAACACGGCCGCCAGCGCAGCGGCGAAGATGGCGGAAGAAAGAGCAAGGCTGACACCGATATTATCTACCAGATTGTCTGAGATCAGCGTTCCGACGACGCTTATGAGGACCACGACGATCCAATAGATAATGG
>JANXXA010000496.1 GCA_025350885.1 Phenylobacterium sp. | reverse complement strand
CCGCTGGCGGCGCGCGCGCGGCTGAGCTGATGGCCCGCTACCGCCTGACCATCGAGTACGACGGCCGGCCCTATCGCGGCTTCCAGGCCCAGGCCGGCCTGCCGACGATCCAGGCATCGCTGGAACGCGCCGTGACTGCGTTCTGCGGCGAAACCGTGCGCGTCCACGCCGCCGGCCGAACCGACGCCGGCGTCCACGCCACCGGCCAGGCCGCCCACGTCGATCTCGAAAAGCACTGGTCGCCGCAGACCGTGCGCAATGCGCTGAACGCCCATCTGCGGCCGGAGCCCATCGTGGTGCTGGCGGCCGAGGCGGCGCCGCTGGACTGGCACGCGCGGTTCTCCGCGACCGGGCGGCGCTACCGCTACCGGGTCCTCAATCGGTTGAGCCCGCCCGCCCTGGAGCAGGGGCGGGTGTGGCATGTGAAGAAGCCGCTGGACGCCGAGGCCATGCACGCCGCGGCCCAGGTGCTGATCGGCCACCACGACTTCACCACCTTCCGCGACCTTGCCTGCCAGGCGAACTCGCCGATGAAGACGCTCGATGCGGCGGCGGTGCGACGCGAGGGTTGTGAGGTGGTGCTGGAGTTCGCCTCCCGCTCGTTCCTGCACCGCCAGGTCCGCTCGATGACCGGCTCGATCGCCGAGGTCGGGGTGGGCCGCTGGACGGCCGATGACCTGAAGGCCGCGCTAGAAGCTCGCGATCGCCAGGCCTGCGGCCAGGTGGCGCCCGCCGATGGGCTCTATCTGACGGGCGTGAGCTACGACGCCCCGAACGCTTCGAAATAGCGCGCGATCAGGCGCTCGTAGACCGCCTGAAGTTGGCGGATTTCGGACATCGGCGCGCGTTCGTCCACCTGGTGCATGGTAGTCCCGACGAGCCCGAACTCAACCACGGGGCAAAGCGCGCGGATGAAGCGGGCATCCGATGTGCCCCCGGTCGTGGAAAGCTCCGGCTCGGCGCCGGTGATGTCACGAACGGCGGCGACGACGACCTCGGTGAAGGCCCCGGGCGCGGTGAGGAAGGCTTCGCCGCTGATCTGCGGGACGACGCTGACCGTGCCGGCAAAGCCCTGGCCCGCCGCCTCGGCCTCGGCCGCGATCCAGGCCGCGAGATCCGCGCCCGTGTGGCTGGGATTGAAGCGGATGTTGAGCCGCGCCATGGCGATCCCCGGGATCACGTTGGTTGCGGTGTTGGGAACGTCGATCCGGGTGATCTCCAGGTTCGAAGGTTGGAACTCCGGACAACCGTCGTCAAGGACGCGGGTCTGCAGCCGCTGCAGCAGGTCCAGCAGCACCGGGACCGGATTGGCGGCGCGGTGCGGATAGGCCACGTGGCCCTGCACGCCGTGGACGGCGATCTCGACATTGATCGAGCCGCGCCGCCCGACCTTGACCATGTCGCCGAACGTGGTGCTCGAGGTGGGCTCGCCGACCACGCAGTGGTCGACGGCCTCGCCTTCGGCGCGCAGGGCGTCGACGACCTTTGTGGTGCCATCGGTGGCCACGCCCTCCTCATCGCCGGTGATCAGGAAGGACAACGACCCCGTCACCTGCCCAGCGTTGATCGCCGTGGCGCAGGCAGCGGCGAAGGCGGCGATGGCCGATTTCATGTCCACGGCGCCCCGGCCGATCAGCACCCCGTCGACCACGGCGGCGTCAAATGCGCCCCGGCTCCAGGCGCCCACGTCGCCCACCGGCACCACGTCGGTGTGGCCGGCGAAACAGAGGTTGGGGCGGGCTGTCCCGTGCCGGGCGTAGAGGTTCTCGATCTCGCCGAACTTCATGCGCCGGCAGGCAAAGCCCAGGCCCGACAGCGCCTCTTCGACCACATCCATCGCCCCGGCGTCGGCGGGCGTCACCGAGGGCCGGCGGATCAGCTCTTTCGTCAGGTCGATCGCGTCGATCAAGCTCGCCCCCGGCGTGGTGTCTGATAGTCTTGAGCGCTTCTCCTAGACCGGCCCGACCTTGAGTGGAATGAACCCATGCCCAAGATCGACATCGACGCTGCCCCGACCCGTTTCGGAACGGCCTATCCGCCGCCCTATGATGCGCCGTGCCTCGAGCGCAAGCGCTGGAAGCTGGGCGATGCGGCGGGTCTCACCCAGTTCGGCGTCAACCTGCAACGGCTGGCGCCCGGGGTCTGGTCGAGCCAGCGGCACTGGCACACCGCCGAGGATGAGTTCGTCTGGGTGGTCTCAGGCGAGGTGGTGCTGGTCACCGACGCGGGCGAACAGACCCTGCGCGCCGGTGACTGCGCGGGCTTCCCGGCCGGCGCGCCCGACGGCCACCACCTGCAGAACCGCTCGGACAAGGAGGTCGTGCTGCTGGAGGTGGGCTCCCGCCGCGAGGCCGAGGACGGATGCGACTATCCGGATATCGACATGGTCGCCCACCCAGGCTCCGACAGCTATCATCATCGGGACGGAACCCCTTACGACTAGGCGCAGTCCCTATCGCCGGCTCTCGGTCATAGCTACTTGAGGGTGGCAAGGTAGGCGATCAGGTCCGCGCGCTGTGCGGCGTCGGCGATGCCCGGCGAGGTCATGGTGATGCCACGAATGGTCTTGCGTGGCTGGGCGATGAATGTGTCCAGGGTGTCGGCGTTCCAGACAAGGGCCGAGGCCTTAACTGCGGCCGAGTAGGGGAAATCACTGACACTCCCGGCCTTGCGGCCGAACAGGCCGGCCAGACTGGGGCCGGTCACGATCTTGCCGCGACGGGTGGAATGGCATTCGGCGCATTTGTGCGTGAACACGACGGCGCCCGCCTTGGCGTCGGCGCTGGCGGTCGCCGGCGCGATCAGGACCGCAAGGCTCGCGGCGGCGCTGATGCGCCGCGCCGCGCGCGCCAGCGCCAGGCAAGCGCGCCAAGCCTGAGCTCGACCAATTGTGAAGCGCATTCCGGAGGACCCCGACCTACCCAGACCGCATGATGTGGAGGCCCTGGGTCAGCGATGCTAGAGTTCGCGCCGGGCATTGTGAAGCTGACAGTGCGGCCCGCTGAAATCCTCAGCGCTCGGTCGTGCGCAGGAGCGCGCGGCGATCAGCCAAGGCCAAGCTCTAATTGACGCAAGCTTCAAGGGCTGATCGACTGTCATGCGGCATGACCGGTCGGTGGACCGGGTGGATTTCGAGGGCGAGCAATGTCGGGAAAGTGCGCTGCAGCGCTGCTGAGTCTCATCGTCCTGACGCCTTGCGCGGGCAGAGCGCAGACGCCGCCGCCGATTCCCGCCGAAGAGATCTCGGTCGAGAAAGCCATCAAGCCAGGCCCGAACGTCTTCGTGACAACGGGCGCCTGGGCTGGCGCGGGCGCGATCTACGTCTTCTCGGCTGACGACCTGACCTACAAGGGCGATTACGCCACGGGGATGCAGCCGCAGTTCACTCTGTCGCCCGGCGCCGACACCGGCTTCGTCGCCTCGGCATTTCCCAAGCGGATCATGTACGGGCCGGTAGAGGCGATCATCCAGAAGTTCGACATCGCAACCCTGAAGACGCAGCAGGAGGCGGCAATCCTGCCGAAATTCGCGCAGCTTTCGCCGCAACAGGGTCAGATCCAGGTGAGCGCCGATGGCGCCCGCGCCTATGTGCAGAACGCCACGCCGGCCACATCGGTGACCGTGGTCGACCTCAAGTCCGGCAAGACGACCGCGGAAGTCCCCATTCCCGGCTGCTGGCAGATCAACCTGGCGCCAGACGGCGCCCATTTTTCGAGCCTGTGCGGCGACGGTTCGATCCTGACCGTCAAGATCTGCCCCGACGGCAAGGCGACCGGTCAGGCGCGCAGCAAGCCGATCTTCGACGTTGAGAAGGATCCGCTGTTCGCCCAGTCCCAGCGTGTGGAGGGCGACCTGACGTTCGTCTCCTATAGCGGGGTCTTCTATCGGGTGTCTGACAAAGGTGACACAGCGCAGCTGGTGGACACCTATGCTTTCACCAAGGGCATTGACGGCGACTGGGCGCCGGGCGGCTATGCGATCATGGGCTACAGCGCGCCCTATGGGATCATGTTCGTCGCCATGCATTCCGGCTCCAAGGAAGGCGGTCACAAGGATGGGTCGGAGGAAATCTGGGCCGTCGATCTGGCGCACAAGGCCGTGCTGTACCGGTCGGTGGCCAAGGGCCTGACCCAGATTGCGGTGTCGCAAGGCAAGATCCCGCTGGTCTTCGGGGTGGCGAACCACGGTGGCGGCCTGTTCCGCTTCGAGGTCGACCCTACAGCCCGGTTCGCCGCCAAGCTGACGCACCAGATCGTCCTGCGAGACGCCGCGGCCGTCGTGGTCCGCTGATCGTGCTCGCGGACCTCCTGCGCCTTGGCAGCGGCGGCGCGGCGGCGTTTGTCGCCCTCATCATGCTGCGCGCGGCGCTGCACAAGGCGGCCGACCGTGATGGATTCGAAGGCGTGCTGGGAGACTATGGCTTAGCGCCCGAAATAGCCCTGAAGCCCTTGAGCAGTGCGCTGCCGGCCCTGGAAGTCGTAGCGGCTTGCGCCCTTTGCGTGAGCCCGGTCCGGGCTGTTGGCGTCGTGCTGGCGAGCGGGCTGCTGCTGGTTTACGCCGCCGCCATGGCGGCGGCGCTGCAGCAAGGACGGACGCAGATTGACTGCGGCTGCGGCGGGCCGCCGACGCCGCTGAGCTGGGCCATGGTCGGGCGAAACCTCGGGTTGGCTGCGGCGCTGATCCCGTCGGGCCTGGGCCTCGGCGAATGGCGCACCCTGGGTGAGGCCGTCGTCGGCTGGGCCGTGGCGCTCGTCGCGCTGGCCTGCTGGATCGCCTGCGAGCTCCTGGCGGCAAATCACCATCGCATCCGAAGGGCCTACGCCCCGTCCGCTGCGGACCTCTTTGGAGGCTTGGTATGACGCTGCTGGTGTTCGCGGTGGCGGCTCTTTGGGTGCTGGTTCTGATCCTGGTCACCGTGATCGTGGTGATGCTGCGCCAGATCGGTGTCCTCTATGAGCGGATCTCGCCGATGGGCGCGCTGATGGACAGCGCCGGCCCCCAGGTGGGCGAACCCGGCCCCCGGTTCGCGCCGCACAGCCTGACCGGGCCCGACATCACCATCGGCGGGGCGACGGGTCGCGCGCAGCTGGTGTTCTTCCTGTCGCCGACCTGCCCGGTCTGCAAACAACTGCTGCCGGTGCTGAGCAGCATCCGCACCGACGAAAAGGCTTGGCTTGACGTAGTGCTGGCCAGCGACGGCGAAGCGGCGAAGCACCTCGATTTCATACGCCGGCGCAGGCTCACCGCCTTCCCCTATGTGCTGTCGTCAGAGTTGGGCATGGCCTACCGAGTCCAGCGGCTGCCGTTCGCCGTGCTCACCGACAAGGCCGGCGTTGTCCGCGCCAAGGGCCTGGTGAACAATCGCGAGCAGCTTGAGAGCCTGTTCAGCGCACTGAGCGCCAACGTGCCTTCCCTCCAGCAATACGCCGCCAACCATGCGGCCGAGTAGAACCGGGAGACCATCGGTGACGAACTTTTTCAGCCGGGTCAGCAAGACACTCGACGAGGCACTGGTATCTGGCGCCCGCTCCAGCGCGCGTCGCTTCGGTCGCCGCAGCGCCCTGGCCAGGCTGGGCGGCTTCCTCGTGGGCGGAGCAGTGGTCGCAGCGCTGCCCTTCGACCGTGGATTTGCGGCGACCGGCGAGAAGCCCGCGCCGATCGACGATGATAAAGCCTGCGAATACTGGCGCTACTGCGCGCTGGACGGGAATCTCTGCACCACCTCCGGCGGGACCAAGACAAGCTGCCCGGTGGGCGCCGAGGCCTCGCAGGTGTCGTGGGTGGGCACGTGCCACAACCCGGCGGACAAGCGCGACTACCTAGTCTCCTACTATGACTGTTGCGGCAAGACCCCCTACTCCGGCGCCCAGTTCTGTCTGCACAGCAGGGGTGAGCGGCCCGGCTATTCCATGGGTCTCTACAACGACATCAACTGGTGCATGGCCAACACCAACAAGGGCTACCACTGCACGGTGGCCATCGTGCTGGGCGTGGCCGAATAGAGATGCGCCGCTGGTCGCTGTTGACTGGCGTGCTGATGGCCGCGTGCGGAGCGGTGGCGTGGCCCGCCAGCGGGCAGTCGGCCAAGGCGCTGTATCTGCTGAAGTGCTCTGGCTGCCATCGTGCGGACGGCCAGGGCGCGGCGG
>JANXXA010000465.1 GCA_025350885.1 Phenylobacterium sp. | reverse complement strand
GACGTCGTACTTGGGCTCCTCGAACTCGTAGGAGACGTATTCGAGCACGGCGCGCTCGTTGAAATCCTTGATCGGGAAAACCGACCGGAACACCGCCTCGATACCCTCTTCCTTGCGATCCGCCGAGCGCGTCTCGCGCTGCAGGAATTGTTCGTAGGAGGAGCGCTGAACCTCGATCAGGTTCGGCATCTGCACGGCCTCGGGGATGCGGCCGAACGACTTGCGGATCCGCTTCTTGCCGGTGAAGGATTGCGCCATGTTTTTCCCTTGAGGACGCGCGGGAACAGACTCCCGGCGTCGGTCTTACGGTCCGTACGTCCACCCTCAACCTTCCCTGGCGGGAAAGCCGGACGCTGGAAGGCTCCCCGTTTCGTCGGGAGCGCCCCTTCGCATGGTCGCAGGGCGACGGACCATGCCTCGGGACATTTGACGCACGAAATCCGGCTCACGAGAGCGCACGCGTGCGCGTCACGGGAATCGGAGGTTTTCGCGAAGGAGCCCAAATAGGACCTTTCCCGCACCGGGGGAAGCCCTTGCCTCAAGAAAAATGCGCCGGCGCCGGAGGACGTCCGACGCCGGCCGCAGATCATCCGTCACCGCACGCGCTGACCTAGCCTCCGGCGGGCGCTTCCTTCGCGGTCCTGAAGGGCGACAGCAGGGGTCGGCGGGCCGCTTCGGCGTAGCGCGCCAGGTAGTCGGGATGCTCGGTGCCCATCCAGCGGTCCCACCAGGTGAACCAGGCGCCGTAGTTGTAGCCGGCCTGGGCGTGATGCAGGTCGTGGTGCGTGGTGGTGGTCAGGAAGTCCAGCCAAGGTCGCCCATCCGACCGGGCCGGCATCAGCTCATATCCGCAGTGCAGCATCGTGTTGCGGAAGATCTGGTGCAGCATGAAGACCCCGATGACCTGCCAGGGGGTCGGAAAAATCATTGGCCAGGCGAACACGAAGGCCACATTCACCAGCGCCTCGGCAAGGTCGAAGCTATAGGCCGTGAACGGCGATGGATTGTGGCTGCGATGGTGGCGCCGGTGGGTCCGTCGAAACAGCCAGGGGTGGTGCATCCAGCGATGCGTCCAATAGATATAGGCGTCGTGCGCTAGGATCATCGCCACCAGGCTGACCCAGAACCATGGCCCGCCCCACGACACCGCGAGCCTCTGCAACGGATAGGCCCCAACCCGGTCCAGCAGGTTGATCCCGACGCTGACGGTCGAAAACACCGCGATGGACCGGGTCGAGAACAGAAACTCGCTGACCAGCTGGCGCGCCGGCGGTGAGGTGTCACGGATCTTTCGGGGCCGGAGGACGACGCGAAGCACCACCCAAAGCGTCAGCCAGACGGCGACGGAGAAAGTCACATAGCGGCGAAGGTCGTGGGTCAGTCCGCTGAACCACATGTCGGTCACGTCGGTGAGAAAGGTGGGCATCGAAAGCTCCTTGCTTGGCGATGCAAAGAAGCCTCACGCCGATGGGCGCCGTCTCGCCGCGATCCGAAAACCCTGGCCGATTCCGGATTCAGCCAGCTTCGTTCAATTCCGGCGAAGCTTCGCTCAGCGCCGCGCGCCGATAGTCCGTCGGCGTCACGCCCGTCGCGGCGCGAAACGAACGGTTGAAGGGCCCGAGCGAGCCATAGCCCAGGTCAAAGGCGATGGCGGCCACGGTGGTGCGGGCTTCACGCGGGTCGCCGAGCCGGGCTTTGGCGGCGGCGATCCGCGAGACATTGAGGAAGTCGGCGAAGTTGCGATGGCCCAGCCGGGTGTTGATCAGCCGGCGCAGGCGGTGCTCGGGAACCTGCAAGTCTGCGGCCAGCGTCCCGATTGACAGACCTTCGCGCCGCCAGCCCTCGGCTTCGAGGAAGGCGTCGAGCTTGCCGATCAAAAGCCGGTCGGCGGCCTCGGTGCGTGGATCGATGGCGGGCTCGCCGCGCCGCGGGGCGCCGAACACTTCGGGCCGAGCCTGCAGGAACAGCACCGCACCGGCGAGGATCAGGGCAGCCAGCATGGCGCCCCCGTAGGGCCTGCCGATCATGAAGAGGCGCCAGGGCCCGGCCGGATCCAGCCGTGAGAGGAACGAGATCGTCACCTGACCGACGACGAACGCCGCCACGAGCCCGAACAGCAGGCCCCGCAGGCGGCGACGCCCCTCAAGCAGATCTCCACGCCAACCCCGCACGACCATGTAGCCGGCGTGCACGGCGAACAGACCCGACGCGAGGTTGAACGCCGCCCACAGCAGGCCGGACGCAGCCTGAGGCGCCATCCCCATCGCCAGACCCAGAACCAGAAGTGCGGCGGCCGGCAAAAGGGTAAGCGGCGTCACTGGCCGGTCCTCGAAGAGTGTGGCGATGAACAGCCAGAACACACCCCCGACGGGATAGGCGATGGCCGCCAGCACGTTGAGGTGACCCAATGCGGCCCAAAGCGTCCAGGACTCGGTGACCAGCCAGGCGATGGTGCTGAACCCGAGGAGCACGGTGGCGATCCGTGCGCGCATGCTGACGCCGCTACGCCAGACGCCCATCGAGGTCGCCGCCATGGCGCCGGCGGCGATGCCGCGCACGAATGGATCCAGGACGGCTATGGAGTCGCTCACGGCTGGACCGTAGCATGGGCCGGCGCGATCAGAAGGGGACCCTTCCCCATCGGCGCTGGAACGGCGAAGCTGTTGGCTGCATGACCCCCATTGTTGATCGCCGAACCGTCTCGGGCGCCCTGGCCGCCTTCCTCGCCCCTGCTCTCCTGGCGACGCCTGACCGGGCAAACGCTGGCGCGAGCGCTCTGGCCGCCGTCCTGGATCCCCCGGACGGGCCGCCGATGGCCTGCGCCGGGATCATCGCCCGACGGGGCGATGGCTCGGTGGCGCTGCGGGTCGCGGCCGGAGTGGCGTTGGGGCCGGCGGGCGAACGGGCCTTTGCGCTGGACCAGCCGTTTCGGGTGGCCTCGATCTCCAAGATGGTGGCGGCGTCGGTCTTCGTGCCCCTGGCGATGCGCACTGGGCTCGATCTCGACGCCGACGCCTCTGACCTCGTGGGGTTCCGGCTGCGCCATCCCGCCCATCCCGATGTCGCGATCACGGCCCGCATGCTGCTCAGCCACACCAGCGGACTGCGCAACGGCCCCTCCTATCCCGTGCCGCTCGGCCGCAGGTTGTCGGAGGCGTTCGTGATCGGCGGACGACACTATGACACGGGCGGCTGGTTCGGGCCCGCGGAGCACCGGCCGGGCGCGTGGTTTGCCTACGCGGACGTGAATTTCGCCCTGGTGGCCCAGATGCTGGAGCGGCTGAGCGGCGAGCGTTTCGACATCGTCATGCGAGACGCGCTGTTCCGCCCCCTGGGGCTGGACATCGGCTACAACTGGAGCGGGGTCAGCCAGAGCCGCCGCGCCCGCGCCGCCGCCGGCCTGCACCGGGAGGCCGGACACTGGACCCCCCAGGTGGACGTCCAGGTGGTCCCTGCCCCGCGCATCGCCTTCACCCGCGCGCCGGAGAGCCCCGACCTGGAAGCCGGGGACTATCGGCTGGGCGACAACGGCTTTGCCTTCTCACCGCAGGGCGGGCTGCGGCTGAGTGTCACCGACATGGATCGACTGGTGCGGATGTACGCCGCCGGCGGGCGCTGGAACGGCCGCCAGGTCGTGCCGCGCGCGGCGCTTGAGGCCATGCAGGCTCGCGTCTGGACCCTCGAGCCCGCCCGGCCCAACGGCGAGGACGACGGAGTCTTCCAGAGCTACGGTCTGGGCTGCGAGACGCCGATGGGCCGCCCAGAACCCAGGGGCGACGCCTTCTTCGGGGCCGACACCGGCGACTGGCGCGGCCATTTCGGCGACGCCTACGGCTGGATCACCGCGATGTTCTGGAACCGCCGCGACGGACGCACCCTGGTCTATGCGCTGAACGGCATGCCAGAGATGGGCCGCCCGCCTGCGCGCGGCTCATGCCTGACCGCGCCGGAGGAAACGCTGATCGCGCTGGCCCTTGGGGCATAGCAAAAGGGCCGGAGATTGCGCCCCGGCCCTTCGCAGAGAATCTAACGCGGGGAGGTTCCCCGCCAGGCTTATTTGATGGTGACGGAGGCGCCGGCTTCGGTCAGCTTCTTGGCGACGTCTTCGGCTTCCTGCTTGGAGACGTTTTCCTTGACGTTCGCGGGCGCTGCTTCGACCAGGTCCTTGGCTTCCTTCAGTCCCAGGTCCGGGCGGACCGAGCGGACTTCCTTGATCACGTTGATCTTCTTGTCGCCGCCGGCGGTCAGCACGGCGGTAAATTCGGTCTGTTCTTCAACGGCTTCGGCCGGCGCCGCGGCGCCGCCCGCGGCAGCGGCGGCGG
>JANXXA010000457.1 GCA_025350885.1 Phenylobacterium sp. | reverse complement strand
GACGGTGGCCCAGACAGTCTCGAAGGCGTCGGTGCTGAGCTCCTGCGGCACCAGGCCGATCTTGGCGCGCGCGGCGCGGTAGTCCCGGACCACGTCATGGCCGTCGGCCAGCACCCGCCCGGCGGTCGGATTGACGAGGCCGCAGACGACGCCGATCAGCGTCGTCTTGCCGGCGCCATTGGGGCCCAGCAGGGCGAAGATCTCGCCCTTCTCGATGCTCAGATTTACGCCCTTCAGCGCCTGGAATCCGCCGGCATAGGTCTTCGAGAGACCCTCTATGGAAATGATCGGCGTCAATGGGATCCTCCCGAGTCCCCCAGATAGAGCGCCCAGGAGGATTCAGCTAGGCTGCGGGCGACAGGCTTGGCGCGCTGGCCGGCGGAAATGCTATGCAACTGCGAGCTGGAGAGCGCCGGGATGCCCGCGGATCGCGAGGTCGAACTGAAGTTCACCTGCCGGCCCGCCGACATGGCCGCGGTGCTGGCGGCCGCCCCGCCTGGCCGCGACGAGACCCGCGAGTTGATCGGGGTCTATTTCGACACCCCGGACCGCGACCTGCAAAAGGCCGGCGCGACCCTGCGGGTGCGCGACAGCAGCGGCCGTCGAACCCAGACCCTGAAGCTCGGGACCGGCCTGGTCCGCCAGGAGCATGAGGCGCCCATCGCCGGACTGGCGCCCGACCCGCGCCAGGGGCCGCTGTCGAAGCTTCTCCCCAGAGGCGCTCGCCTTTGCCCGGTGTTCAACGTCGCCGTGACCCGCCGACAGCGCACGGCCCAATGCCACGGCGCCGAGATCGAGCTGGCGCTGGACCTGGGCGCGATCACCTGTGGCGACCGGACGACCCCGATCTGCGAGGTGGAGCTTGAGCTGAAGGCCGGGCCGGCCTCGGCCCTGTTCGAGCTGGCTCGTGAGCTTTCCGCCGCCGCGCCGCTCGACCTAGCCTTCGACAGCAAGCCGGCCCGCGGCTACGCGCTGATGGCGGGTGAGACGGCGGCTTTGCGTTCCGCAGGCAAGATCGATCTTGCCGCCGCCGTCACCGTCGGCGACGCCTTCCAGGCCGTGTCGCGTCAGGCGCTGGCCCAGATGGCGGGCGCCGCCGCCAGCCTGCGCGCCGCGCCGGAGGCCGAGGCAGTCCATCATCTGAGGGTCGGCGCCCGGCGTTTGCGCAGCGCGCTCAAGACCTTTGGGCTGGTGCTCACGGGCTCGGACGATGTCGAAGCCGGCCTCCGGTGGCTGGGACAGAGCTGCGACACCGCGCGCAACCTCGACGCCTTCATCGAGCAGACCCTGCCGTCTGCGCCGTCCGGCGCCGCGCGCCTGCGCGGGCGCGCCAGGTTGCGCAGCGCGCTGGAGGCGGCGCGGCGGCGCGCGCGCACGTCGGTGACGGCCACGGTCTCCTCGCCCCGGTTCCGCGCCCTGATGATCGACGCCCTGGCCTGGATCGAAACCGGGGACTGGCGCGACAGCGCAGCGGCCCGGGCGCCGCTCGCCAGATACGCCGGCAAGGCCCTCACTCGCCATCTGAACAGGGTTCTGAAGCGCGGCCGCGCGGCCGGTAACGCCAGCGCCGCGGCCGGCGATGCGGCCCGCCACCACCTGCGCATCGCAGCCAAGACGCTGCGCTATGCCGCCGAGGCGCTGGCGAGCCTCTACCGCGCAAAGCCGACGGAGCGCTTTCTGCATCGGGTGCGCGATCTTCAGGAGGTGCTGGGACAGCTGAACGATCTGGCCACCGCGACACCGCTGATGGCGGGGCTGGCCCTCACCCCGGACGCCGCCTTCGCGGCGGGCGAACTGATCTCGGGTCGCGCCGCCGCGGCGCCGGGCCTGATCGCGGAGGCGAACGTCGCGTTCAGGAAGCTTGCTGACGCCGAGCCTTTCTGGGAACGCTAATCACATAAAGGAATCCTTATATGTTTCCTTGCATCCTGGCCTGACGCTCGCTATAGAGCCGCCAACCCGCCTCTCCGACAAATACGCCTGAGGACTGAAATGACCGACTATGTCGTCAAGGACATCGCGCTCGCCGACTGGGGCCGCAAGGAACTCGACATCGCCGAGACCGAGATGCCCGGCCTGATGGCCGTGCGCGCCGAATTCGGCAAGGACCAGCCGCTGAAGGGCGCCCGCATCGCCGGCTCGCTGCACATGACCATCCAGACCGGCGTGCTGATCGAAACCTTGCAGGCGCTTGGCGCCGACGTGCGCTGGGCCTCCTGCAATATCTTCTCGACTCAGGACCACGCGGCGGCCGCCATCGCCGCCCAGGGCACGCCGGTGTTCGCCATCAAGGGCGAGTCGCTGATCGAATATTGGGAATACGCCCACAAGATCTTTGAATGGTCCGACGGCGGTGCTCCCAACATGATCCTCGACGATGGCGGCGACGCCACCCTGCTCTGTGTTCTGGGCCCCAAGGCCGAGAAGGACGCGAGTGTCCTGTCGAACCCGCAGAACGAGGAGGAAGAAGCCCTCTACGCGGTGATGAAGCGCTACCTGGCCGAGAAACCCGGCTTCTATTCGGCCATCCGCGACGCCATCAAGGGCGTGTCGGAAGAAACCACCACGGGCGTTCATCGCCTCTATCAGATGCACGAGCGCGGCGAGCTGCCGTTCGCCGCCATCAACGTCAACGACAGCGTCACCAAGTCCAAGTTCGACAACCTCTACGGCTGCCGCGAAAGCCTGGTCGACGCCATCCGCCGCGGCACCGACGTGATGCTCTCCGGCAAGGTCGCCGTGGTGCTGGGCTATGGCGATGTCGGCAAGGGCTCGGCGGCCTCGCTGCGCAATGGCGGGGCGCGGGTCATCGTCACCGAGATCGATCCGATCTGCGCCCTGCAGGCGGCCATGGAGGGCTATGAGGTCCAGACCATGGACGACGTGGCCGGCAAGGCCGACATCTTCGTCACCGCCACCGGCAACAAGGACGTGCTGACCGTCGATCACATGCGGGCGATGAAAAACAACGCCATCGTCTGCAACATCGGCCACTTCGATAGCGAGATTCAGGTGGCCGGCCTGAAGAACTTCAAGTGGGACAAGATCAAGGATCAGGTCCACCACATCGAATTCCCGGACGGCAAGAAGATCATCCTGTTGTCCGAAGGCCGCCTGGTGAACCTGGGCAACGCCACCGGCCACCCGAGCTTCGTGATGAGCGCCTCGTTCACCAACCAGACCCTGGCCCAGATCGAGCTCTGGCAGAACGGCGCCCGCTATCCGATCGGCGTCCACGTGCTGCCCAAGCACCTCGACGAGAAGGTGGCCATGCTCCACCTGGGCAAGCTGGGCGCCAAGCTGACCGTGCTCTCCAAGGACCAGGCCGAATATATCGGCGTGCCGACCCAAGGGCCGTTCAAGCCGGATCACTACCGGTACTAGGGCGCAAGGCGTAGGGGTGAGCGCCATGCCCGTGGCGCTGGTCCTCTCGTCCTTCGTATCAGCCAGCCGGATCGGCGGGGCGGCGCAGCAGTATGTGCTGGCCGCGCACAAGATCGATCCGGTTCTGGCGCCCACCGTCATGTTCGGCCGCAGCCCCGCGCTGGGCGGCCAGGGCGAGGTCACCAGCCCCGAGGTGTTCCGGCGGATGCTGGCGGACATCGAGGCCGACGCCGTCTTCGGCCTCGTGGACCTGGTGATCACCGGCCACTTCTCGTCGCCCGAACAGGTGGAGATCGCCGCGGCGATGCTGGAGCGCATCCAGGCCGCGGCAGGGCCCGCGCCAATCGTCATCGTCGATCCGATCCTCGGCGACGCGCCCAAGGGGCTTTATGTCTCGGCCGGCGTCGCCCGGGCGGTGGCCGACCGGCTGGTCCCGCTGGCCGACTGGATCACCCCGAACCTGTGGGAACTGGGCTATCTCGCCGGCGGGGAACTCGCCGATGTGCAGGCCGTCATCGCGGCGGTCCGAAAGCTTGGAAAGCCGGCCCTGGTGACCTCCGCGCCAGCCCGCGCCGGCGAGATCGGACTGTTGTTTGTCGACGCCGGCGCGGCGATGCTGTTCGCCCATTCCCGGCTGCCCCGCGCGCCCAGCGGCACAGGCGACCTGGTGACCGCCAGCTTCGGCGCGGG
>JANXXA010000456.1 GCA_025350885.1 Phenylobacterium sp. | reverse complement strand
CGCCCGGCCACGCAGGCCAGCTCGACACCCCTGCCCTGATAGCGCGCCTGCAGCGCCGCGATGGCGCCGGTCACGTCAGCGCCCTGCGTCATCCGCCCGGCAAGGTCAGCGACGCTCAACGGCCCGGCCGCCGCGAACAGCAGCGCCTCGACCTCACGCTCGGTGTCGGCGGGGTCGGTCACGCCGCATTGACCTTCCTGGACCGCAGATAGATGTCGGCGAAGGCCTCGAGCTGGCGGGCCTCCAGCGCCCCTTCCCTGACCAGTTCCAGGCCGGCCGACAGCGTCGAGGCCAGATAGGAGGCGCGGCTGGGCCCGGACCCACCGCTCTCCAGCGGCGCCACGCCCGCCAGCGGCGTCCAGCGGCCGAGCTCCGGCAACAGGCGGCGCAGGCGATCACGCGCCTCCTCCAGCGGATAGGCGGTGGGCGGGGCCGGCGAATAGCGGCGGCTGGCTTCCTTGGTCCGTTGGCCGATGTAGGCGCTCATCAGGCCATAGAGGTCGCCCTCAATCCGGCCCGACGGGATCACGGTCATGGACTGCGGATCGCCGCGCGCGAACACCTCGCGGCCAAGCTGCGGCAGGGCCATCAGGGCCTCGGCGGCCTGGCGCATGGCGTCGAGCTTGGCCAGTCGGTAGGCGAGCCGGGCGGCGATCTCCTGCGCCGGCGCCTCGTCGGCGCGCGGCTGCTCCGGCTTGGGCAACAGCAGGCGCGACTTCAGATAGGCCAGCCAGGCGGCCATCACCAGATAGTCGGCGGCCAGCGAGAACTGCGCGCGGCGCGCCTGCTGCACGAAGGCTAGGTACTGGTCGGCGAGCTTCAGGATGCTGAGCTGCAGCAAGTCGACCTTCTGGCCGCGCGCCAGGGCCAGCAGCACATGCAGCGGGCCTTCATAGCCCTCCAGGTCGATGATCAGCGCCTCGCCATCCTGCGCCGCCTGGGTCGCGGCGGCGAAATCCAGGTTCGGTTGAAAGGTCTGGCTCATGCGATCCTCCCCCAGCGCGTCGCGCGAACAGGGGGAGGTGTCCTGGAAGGACGGAGGGGGTTGCAGCCCACTCCGTCAACCGCCGGGGGCTTTAACCCCCTCACCCGCGGAGCCTGTCCTCGGGTCGGCCTTTGGCCGAGCCCGGGGGCGGGAGCTCCCCCTGAGGGGGAGCATCTGGTGGGCGCTGCCTTCATGCCGCGAACCGCCCGTCGAACGCCGCGTCGAAGCGCGCCCGGCCCTCGGCGACATCGAACTGCTCCGGCGCCTTGGCCAGGCGGGCCAGCGCCGCCCTGGCCCTGCGCGCCGCGTGGCCCGCCAGCGTTCCGGCGCCCTCGATCACGGCCGCCATCTCGGCCATGTCGCCGTTGCAGTGCAGGACCACGTCGCAGCCGGCCGCCCGGCTGGCCCGGGCTCGCGTGGCAAAGTCGCCGCTCAGCGCCTTCATGGAAAGGTCGTCGCTCATCACCAGCCCGTCAAAGCCGATCGCGCCGCGCACCACGCGCCGCATGACGCTGCGAGACGTCGTTGCCGGTCGCTTGGGGTCCATCGCCGAATAGATCACGTGCGCGGTCATCGCCATGGGCATGTCCGACAGCACCCGGAACGGGGCGAAGTCGCGCGCGTCCAGATCGGCAAGGCTGGCGTCCACCACCGGCAGATCATGGTGGCTGTCGGACCGGGCGCGTCCATGCCCGGGGATATGCTTGACCACCGGCAGCACGCCGCCGGCGATCAGACCCTCGGCGGCGGCGCGGCCCAGCAGGGCCACCTCGTCGGGAGTCTGGCCATAGGCGCGGTCGCCGATGATCTGGTGGCCGGCGGGGTCGGGCACGTCCAACACCGGCACGCAGTCGACGTTGACCCCCAGCGCCGCCAGATCATGGGCCATCAGCCGCGCGCCCAGCCGGGTGATCTCGCGCCGCAGCAGCGGGTCGTTGCCGGCCAGGTCGCCATAGGCCCGGCCCGGCGGGAATCGGCCCCAGTGCGGCGGACCCAGCCGCTGCACCCGCCCGCCCTCCTGGTCGATCAGCACCGGCGCATCGGCGCGACCGACCGTCTCTCGCAGCGCGCTGACCAGGGCTCGCACCTGATCGGGGCTCGCCACGTTGCGGCCGAAGAGGATGAACCCCCAGGGCTGCGCCGCGCGAAAGAACGCCTGCTCGTGAGCCGTCAGTTCAGGGCCCGAACAGCCAAGGATGGCCGCCCCGATACTCATGCGAAGCGCGGGCTCACTTGACGAAGCAGGCCTTCCCGGCGGCCTTCAGCCTGTCGCAGAACGCCGCGGCGTCGGTGCGGCTGGCGAACCCGGTCACCGTGGTGCGGAACAGGGTCTTGCCGTCCTTGTCGATCTTCTCGACGCTCTTGCCCTTGCCGGCCGAGACGCCGGGCGCAACCGCGGCCGCGTCATTCCAGCCCTTGTCGGCCAGCGCCTGGGACGAAAAAGCGCCGATCTGCACCCCGGCCGCGCCTGTGGGCATGGTGGAAGGCTTGGCGACGGGCTCTGGGGCGGCCTTGGCCACCGAAGCGGCGGGAGGCTTCACCGGGACAGCCTTGGGCGCCGGCGGGGGCGCCTTGGCGACGGGCTGCGAGGCCGGCAGCTGCGAGGGAATGGAGGGCCGCAGCGTCGGAGCTGGCGCGGCCGCGGGCGGGGTCACCACAATCGTCGGCGTCGGTGGTCCCGGTCGGATCTTCGGCTGCTCGGGCGCCGGGGTGAATTTCGGCGCGGTCGCCGGGGTCGCGCCGCCTTCGCTGTGATAGATCTGCAGGCCCGCGGCGGGGTCCTGAGGCTGGGCTTCCGGCGGCGCGACGGCTTTCATGCCGGTCACCGGCGCGCCAACCATCTGCGGCGGCTGGCCGGCTTGGCGCACGCCGGAGCGATAGAAGACGAAAATCGCCGCCGCCAGCCCCAGCAAGACCAGGATCGAGATGATCAGGGTGAACGGGATCGGCCGCGTCCCGCGCACCGGCTGCCGGGCGTCGAAACTGAGCGGCGCATCGGTGGGGGGCGTATAGGCGCCGCGCTCGTGGTCCGACATGTCAGGGCTCCCGCACAGGCGCGGCCGGCGAACCGAATCGCGCACTCGAAGCGCCAGTCTACGCCTGCCTGGGCTGCACGGCCCGCCTCGCCCGTCGATTTCTGTGGGCGATCTGGGTCGGCCTAGTTGAGCGAGTCCAGGTGAAACAGCTTGCGGTGTTCTTCGATGGCGAAGCGGTCGGTCATGCCAGCGATGTAGTCGCAGACCAGCCTGGCCCGGCCCGCCTCGTCGCGACCTTCGGCGCGGGCGTACCATTCCGCCGGCAGCACGTCGGGCTCGGCCAGGAACAGCAGAAACATCTCGGCCAGCATGCGGCGCGCCTGGCTGCGGGTGCGGTTGACCCGCCAGTGGCGGTACATCCGCTCCATCAGGAAACCGCGCAGCGCCGACAGATCCTCGGCCATGTCGCGCGAGAACGCCACCAGGGCGTGGTCCAGCATTCGCACATCTTCCGGTGTCCTGACGCCGGTCGCGACCGCCCGTCGCCGGGTCTCGGCCAGCACGTCATCGACCATCGCCCCGATCATCCGGCGCACGGCCTCGAGCCGCAGAATGCCCGCGTCACAGCCCGGATAGTCGCGCAAAGCTGAGTCCACGTGCGGCCCGATCAGCGGCACGGCGCGCAGTTCGTCCAGTCCGAACAGCCCGGCCTGCACGCCATCGTCCACGTCGTGATTGTTGTAGGCGATGTCGTCGGCCAGCGCCGCCACCTGGGCCTCCGCCGAAGCCCAGGTATCGAGCCGCAACCCATAGTCGGCGTCGAACTCGGCGATCGCGCTCCACGAGGGCTTGGCCAGCTTATCGACCACCGGGCCGTTGTGCTTGATCACCCCTTCGAGGGTCTCCCAGGTCAGGTTCAGCCCCTCGAAGCGCGGATAGCGGCGCTCCAGCTTGGTGACCACCCGGAAGGTCTGCACATTGTGGTCGAAGCCGCCGAAGCCGGCCATCTGCACCTGCAGTTCATCCTCACCGGCATGGCCGAAGGGCGGGTGGCCGAGGTCGTGCGCCAGCGCGATGGTCTCGGCCAGGTCGGCGTCCAGGCCCAACGCCGTGGCCAGCGAGCGAGCAATCTGGGCGACCTCCAGGCTGTGGGTCAGCCGGGTGCGGAAATGGTCGCCTTCGTGGGCCACGAAGACCTGGGTCTTTTCCTTCAGCCTTCGGAAAGCCGAACAGTGGATGATCCTGTCGCGGTCGCGGGCGAAGGGGGTGCGGGTCGCGCTCTCGGGCTCGGCGACCTTGCGGCCCCGGGATTTTGTCGGGTCTTCGGCGTACGGAGTTCTAGGCGGGGTCGTGGCAGCCATCAAATCCATCTATAGGTGGGCCCCTTGGTCGAAGCCGCTCGGCCCCTCATATAGTCCAGGCGTTTCATTCTTCTAACTATGATGACCAGTTCAAACCTCACCCTCAGCGCCTCGGCCGCCCAACGCATCCACGCCATCGGCAAGGCCGAGGGCCATCCGGTGATGCTGCGCGTGGCGGTAGAAGGCGGCGGCTGCTCCGGCTTCCAGTACCAGTTCGACCTGGTCGCCGCGGCCCAGCCCGACGATCTGCGCATCGAGTGCGACGGCGCCGCGGCCCTGGTCGACGAAATGTCCCTGGTGATGCTCAAGGGCTCGGAGATCGACTATGTCGATGAACTGGCCGGCGCCGAGTTCCGCATCCGCAACCCCAACGCCAAGACCAGCTGCGGCTGCGGCGTCAGCTTCTCGGTCTGACAGAAGCTTAACTTGTCGGCATGGCGGGCGGTGGGCTGTAATGCTCAAAGTTATCGGAAGGATTGCCCATGACCCTCGTCGCTCACGCCTGGCGGACAGGCGCTGCGCTCGCCGCGGCTCTGGTTCTCGCCGGCCCCGCCGCCGCCCAGACCGCGCAAGCCTATATCGGTGACTGGGAAGGCGCGCTCCTCGCTGGCGGACAGACCCTGCATCTGGTTCTGCGCGTGACCTCGGCTGACGGCGAAACCGGCGCGGTCCTCGACAGCCTCGACCAGGGCGCGACCCTGACGGCCGCAGCCGTGAAGACCGACGGGGGCGAGTTCAGCGCCCTGTTCCTGCAAGCCGGCGGTGAGCTCAAGGCCAAGCTGTCGGCCGACGGCAAGGCCCTGGAGGGCAGCTGGAGCCAGGGTGCTACGCTGCCTCTAAAGCTGACAAGGAAGGCCGCACCTGCGAAATAGCCCTGCTCGTCCTGGCCAGAGCGGCAGCGGGCGGCCTGGTCTGGGATTTTTCCGATGCGCATCGCCACCTGGAACGTCAATTCGGTCAACGCCCGGCTGGAGACCGTGCTGCGCTGGTTCGAATCCGCCCAGCCGGACGTCGCCTGCCTGCAGGAGATCAAGTGCGTCGATGAAAAGTTCCCGACCGAAGCCTTCGAACGGCTGGGCTACAACGTCGCCGTCCACGGCCAGAAATCCTACAACGGCGTGGCCCTGCTTTCGAAGACGCCGATGGAGGATATCCGCCGCGGCCTGCCCGATCCCGGTGACGACGAGCAGTCGCGCTATCTGGAGGCGGTGATCTCCGGGCCGACGCCGGTGCGGGTCGCCTGCCTCTACCTGCCCAACGGCAATCCGGTGGAGACCGAGAAATACCCCTACAAGCTGGCCTGGATGGACCGCCTGAGCCGCCACGCGCGGGACCTGCTGGCGCTGGAGGAACCGCTGGTGCTGACCGGTGACTTCAATGTCATTCCCGAGGCCCGTGACGCGGAATTCCCCGCCAACTGGGAAGGCGACGCGCTGTTCCGCCCACAGACCCGCGAGGCGTTCCGGGCGCT
>JANXXA010000360.1 GCA_025350885.1 Phenylobacterium sp. | reverse complement strand
GGCGCGGCCCCGGCGGGCGCATTGATCCGTGTGGTGGTCAACAACCACAGTCCGGCCAGGGCCAGGATGATGGAAATCTCCCAGCCGCCGCGCAGGCCGACAAAGGCCGCGCCCGCGAAGGCGGCGAGCGCGAAGGCGCCGGCGAGCAGCCGCCATTCCCGGCGCCTGAACAGCCGCTGACCCCGTCCGACCCCGACCAGGAACCACAGCAGGGCCGCACCGATGGCGAGGTAGATCATGCCTATTCCGCGGCGATCTGCTCTGCGTCGGAGAAGCCCGAGAGGCCGAGCGCGGTCATCAGCGCGCGCAGTTCCTGGCGCGCCGCCACGTGCTGCAGCGACATGGCCACCGGACGGATGGTCGGCGACAGATCCGCCACCGTCAGGCCGAACGGAAACAGCTCGCGATAGATCACCCGGTCGCGAAGGCCCGGCCCGATGCGGAACCCGACTTTGCGCGACAGCGTCTCCACCCGCTCGTCCAGGCGCCTGCGGTTGCGCGCCTCGGTAGGGGCCAGCCGGTTTCTCAGCACCACCCAGTCGATCTGCATGCGATCCCTGACCGCGCGCGCCTTGCGGCTGTTCCAGACAGTCTCGGAATAGAGGCTGTGGCGCTTCAGTTCGAGCGTCACCGGATCGACCACGCCCAGCATGTCGAAGTCGACGAAGCTGTCGTTCATCGGGGTGACGATCAGGTCGGCCAGGCCGTGGGCGGCGCGGCTGATCGCGGTATCGCTGCCGGGGGTGTCGATGAGCACGAAGTCGGCGCGCTCGCCGACGTCGGCCAAGGCGTCCTCGAAGCGGGCCAGGGCTTCGTCGTCGGCAGCCTTGGCCAGCGCCGCGCCATCGGCGCTCAGCGGATGCTCGACCGGCATGGGCGCGGCCACGCCATTGGCGGCGAGCCAGGCGCGACGGTTGGCGAAGAAGTGCGAGGTCGTCTGCTGGCGCAGATCGAGGTCCAGCACCGCGACACGGGCGTCGGCGTGCAGCAGCGCGGTGATGGTGTGGATGGCGATGGTGGACTTGCCCGCCCCGCCCTTCTCGTTGCCGACCACGATGACACTGGCCTGCGGCATGGTGCGAAGCTCCTTCAGGTCGGCATTTGCCGACTCACATAGGTTTTACGGAGCGCCCGTGGCGAAGTCGCGTCAACGCGCGCGGCGTCCCAACCCTGTGGATAGCCTACCAGGCGCCGGCTTCACGCAGCCGACGGGCCAGGGCCTGCGGCATATCGCCGAACCCCTCGGCCGACAGATCCTGCGGCGCGTCCGCCGCTTGCAGATAGCGCCAGCCCTGGAAGGCGCGACGCGGGGTCGGCGCCACGCGCACCGGCGTCGGGTCCAGCGTCACCTCGCAGCGCGCGGTGACGCCCTCGCCCAGGGTGTCGACCGCCAGGATCGCCTGGCGACAGAGGATCACGCCCTTGAACACTCGGTAGAGCGACCCGCCATCGACCAGGTCCGCCGCCCGCTTGGGCGTCTGGCGGGTGCGCATCACCCAGGGGCCGCCCGGCGCGTGGATCCGTTGCCATTGCAACAGATCCTCGACGCTCGCCGCGCCGACGCAGAGCTTGATCATGTGCAGCGCCATGGCCCTGGCTTAGGGCGCGACCGGCGGCTTGAACAGGGCGGCGCGCGGCCATAGCCGCGACTCTTTGCGCGCGCTAGGCTCCGGACCGTGGGTCGCCTGCCTGAAATCCCCATTGAGTCGGCGTTGGCGCGACTGTTCACCCAGGAGCGGGTGCAGGACGACGCCGCGTGGTTCTCGCTGCCGGGCGGCCAGACGCTGTTTTCCGCCGGCGACCGCTCCGACCAGCTCTATTTCCTGCGCGCCGGCCGGCTGGGCGCGTTCCGCCGCGAACCGGGTCATGAGGTGCATTTCCTGGGGGTGATCCGGCCGGGCGAGCCGGCGGGCGAAATGTCGCTGATCGCCAATGCGCCGCATTCGGCCGACGTCGTCGCCCTGCGCGATTCGGAAATCATCGCGGTGCCGCGCGAGACCTTTTTCGAGGCCTGCGAGGCCGACACCGCGGTTATGATCGAGCTGGCCAAGCTGATGATGCTGCGCAGCCGCCAAGCCGTGACCCGAGGCGGCGTCGGCGAGCCGTCGGTATTCGGCTTCGTCCCTCTGGGCCAGTCCGGCGCGCTGCGCCCGCTCGTCGAGCGCGTCGCCGGCGAGATCGACCGGCTGGGGTATTCGGTGACCTGCATCGGCGTCGAGGCGCAGAGCGCGCCCACCGAATGGTTCTCCGACGTCGAGCGCAGTCACGACTTCGTGCTCTATGTGGCCGAGGTCGGCGATCTGGGCTGGCGCCAGGTGGTGGCCCGCCAGGTGGACCGGCTGTTCCGCGTCGGTCGGGGCGACCGCAAGCCGCCGAAGCCCGAGGCCGCCCAGCTGGCTCCCTCGCCGCTGCAGGCCCAGCAGCTGGTGGACCTGATCCTGCTGCATCCTCTGGACCGGCATCGGCCGGAGGGATCGGAGGCCTGGGCCGATGCGGCCCAACCCGCGCGACTGTTTCATGTGCGCCGCGACTATGTCCCCGACGTGCAGCGGATCGCCCGCATCCTGACCGGCCAGTCTGTCGGCCTGGTGCTCTCGGGCGGCGGCGCGCGGGCCTATGCCCACGCCGGCGCGGTCAAGGCCCTGCGCGAGCGCGGCGTGCCGATCGATTTCGTCGGCGGGGTTTCCATGGGGGGCGTGATCGCCGCCGGCGTGGCCATGGGCTGGAGCGACGCCGAGATGGAACGCCGACTGCGCGAGGCGTTTGTCACCACCAGCCCGCTTGACGATATCGCCGTGCCGTTGCTGGCGATGACCCATGGCCTGAAGGTCAACGACCGCCTGCACCATCACTTCGGCGAGGTGCATATCGCCGACCTGTGGCTGCCGTTCTTCTGCCTGTCGTCGAACCTGACCACCGGCGCCTATCAGATGCATCGGCGCGGTCTTTTGCGAAAAGCGCTGCGGGCGACCATCTCGCTGCCGGGAATCCTGCCCCCCGCCACCGACGACAACAATGTGCTGGTGGACGGCGGCGTGATGAAGAACTTCCCCGCCGACGTGATGCGCATGTCGCAGCTTGGGCCGATCGTCGGCGTCGACGTGACCACCGGCCGCAGCATCACCGCCGATGACGTGGCGCGGCCGGCCTCGATCTGGCGCTGGTTGTGGTCGGGCCAGTGGCGCAGAGGCCCGCCGATCGTCTCACTGTTGATGCGGGCGGCCACCGTTT
>JANXXA010000338.1 GCA_025350885.1 Phenylobacterium sp. | reverse complement strand
ATGACCCGATCGGCCCCGCTGGACACTCCTGCGCCGGCCCACGCCATTTCCCATCCGCTGTCGGCCGGCGACGCCGCCCAGCTGCGCGAGGCTATCGAATCCGCCCGGCATGGCGAGATCGGCAACGCGCGCCGCGCCATCGCCAGCCTCGCCGACCCGCTGGCGCGCAAGACCGCGACCTGGGCGCTGGTGGATTCCAACGCCGATTCCCTCGGCTTCTACGAAGTCGACATCGCCCGGCGCGACCTGACCGGCTGGCCCCGTCCGGCCAAGCGCCAGGCCGCGGCGGAACGGCAGATCGAGACGGCCGGCAAGACCTCGCAACAGGTGGTCGACTGGTTCGGCGCGACGGAACCGACGACACCGCAGGGGGCGATGGCGCTGGCCACAGCCTATCGCGGGCTGAACCGCGCGCCGGAGGCCACCGCCCTGATCCGCCGTTGGTGGCGCGGCAAGAGTTTCGAGGCTGACCCCCAGCGGGTGATGCTGGCCCGCTTCGGTGACGTGCTCAGCGCCGAGGATCACGCCCGGCGCGCCGATGTGCTGCTCTACGGCGCACTGGGGCCGGCAACGCGCGAGATGGTCGCCCTGTTACCGGCCGAACAGCAGACTGCCGCCCAGGTCCGCATGGCGTTGCGCGCCGAGGCCCGGGACGCCAACGAACAGGTGGCCGCCCTGCCCGCCGACATGGCTTTGTCGCCCGGCGTGGCCTTCGAGCGGGCCGCCTACCTGCGGCGCAAGGGGCTGGACGCCCTGGCCCTGGTGCTGACCGCCAACTTTCCCCACGAGATCGCCACAGCCGACCAGGGCGATCGCATCTGGGACGAGCGCAAACGCCTGGTGCTCTCGGCGCTGCGCGCCGGCGACGCCCGCAGCGCCTATGCCGCGGCTGCCGACAGCGGGCTGACGGTCGGGGCCGACGCCGCCGACGCCGAATTCGCCGCGGGCTGGATCGCGCTGACCAAGTTGAACGCGCCGGACAAGGCCGCGCGGCATTTCGCGGCGCTGGACCGCATCGGCACGTCTCCGGTCACGCGCGGCCGCGCGCTCTACTGGGAAGGCCGGGCGGCTGAGGCCATGGGTGACCGATCAAAGAGCCAGGACTTCTATGGCCGCGCGGCCCAATACTACACCACCTTCTACGGCATGCTCGGGGCCGAAAAAGTGGGCCGCAACCTGACCCTGCCGGGCGATCCGGAGATCACGGCGCAGGCGCGGGCGACATTCGAGGGCCGCGAGGCGGTGCAGGCTACGCGGCTGTTGTTCGACTACGGCCAGCGCGAACTGTTCCGCGCCTTCGTGCTCAATCTCGACGACCTCCTGCCCACGGCCGAGGATGAGGCCCAGCTGGTCGACCTCGCCCGCAACTATGGCGAAATGGACGTGTCGATGAAGGCCGCGCGCGCGGCGGCGCAGCGAGGCTTCATCCTGCCGCAGCGCGCGTACCCGGTGCGCAACCCGCCGGAGTTCGGTGGTGGCGCCGAACTGGCGCTGGTGCTGGGGATCACCCGCCAGGAGAGCGGCTTCGACCCCATGGTGCGCTCCGGCGCGGGGGCGCGGGGCATGATGCAGCTGATGCCGGCCACCGCCTCGATCCTGGCCCGGCGCAACGGCCTGGGCTATTCGCCCGCCCGTCTGGATGAGCCCGACTACAACATGCGCCTGGGCTCCACCTACCTGGGCCAGCTGGTCAGCCAGTTCTCCGGCTCCTACGTGATGGCGACGGCGGGCTACAACGCCGGCCCCGGCCGCCCGACCCAGTGGACCGCCTTCTGCGGCGATCCGCGCGGCGGCGGCACCGATCCCATCGACTTCATCGAGTGCATCCCGTTTTCCGAGACGCGCAACTACGTGATGCGGGTGATGGAGAATACGCAGGTCTATCGCGCCAAGTTGAACGGCGGCTCCGCCCCGATCACGCTCAGCGCCGACCTGAAGCGCGGGGCCTATGGATATCAGGCTACGCAACTGTCGGCCGCGGCCCAGGACGGCGCAACCTCGACGCGATAGTCGGATGATCTGAGATTATCGTCGGTCGTCGTCGGGCGTCAAACGCTGGGCGTCCTGAACCAGGCGATGGCGAACAGCACCCCCAGCGCGATGTCGATGCCCGAGAAGACCACGAGGGCGCCCCCCGCCCGGCCCTGCTGGGCCAAGACCAGCGCGGTCGCGCCAAAGGGGACCTTCTCCAGCACGGCGAAGATCATCGCCGGGCGCAGGCCCACCGGATCGCGGCCGATCAGCAGGAAGAGCACCTGTGCTGCGATCGCGATCAGCAGGAAGCCGTAAAAATATTCCGGATGATCGAGGCGCGCGGCCGGGGCGGCGACCTGATGCTCGACGAACAGCATCGGCGTGAGGACAACGAGGCCGTAGACGCCGGCCGCAGTGAACACCCGTTTGGCGAAGCGCATGCCTAGTCGACCACCAGACCGTTGAGCAGCCCGTCCAGGGTAACTTCGATCAGGTCGTCGCGATCGGCCCAGGCGAAGCCGGGGCGCGAGGCCAGCAACATGACCACGCCGTGGCAGGACATCCACAGGGCCTGGGCGGCGGCATCGGCCGAGCCGGTGCGCAAGCGACCGCTGGCCGCGACCTCGCGCACCACGGTGCAGAAGGCGTCGTAACACTGGGTCGAAAGGTCGACGGTGTCCTCGGGCCAGGCCGCGGCGGCCGACGCGGGGCGCGGGGTGGAATAGAGCAACTGGTAGGCGTTGGGGTGCTGCAGGCCCCAGCGCATGTAGGCTTCCAGCATCATCGTCACGCGAACGACGGGGTCGAGCGGTTTGGCGGCGATCTCGCGATTGCGTTCGAGCAGCAGCTTCAGGGTCTGCTCGCAGATTTCCAGCAGAATGCAGCCCTTGTCGGGGAAGTGCATGTAGAGCGCGGTCGAGGAGACGCCCACCTCGTCGGCGATCTTGCGGATGGTGGCGCCCTCGTAGCCCTCCAGCACGAAGATGCGTTCGGCGGCCTGAAGTATCTCGGCCCGTCGAAGATGGCCGTGACCCTTGGCTTTGCGGGCCGAGCGGCGCGTTGTGGCGGCTGCGAGCGTCAATGAA
>JANXXA010000342.1 GCA_025350885.1 Phenylobacterium sp. | reverse complement strand
CGCCCGGCTACGCCGAAGCCGCGCTCAGCATCTGCCTGGGCCTGCTGGCCGCCGCCGTGGCGGCTGTCGCCCACCGGCACCTGAAAGCCCGGCTCTACGGCGTCGAACTCCCCGCCGCTGTCACGTCCTGAGGCCGGACGGTGGCCCGGATCTCCGCCGCTGAGAGCCAGATCATGGAGGCGCTGTGGCGGCGCGGGCCTCTAGGCGCGGAGGACATCGTTGCCGAGGTCGGCGTCGCCCAGGGCTGGGGCGACGCCACGGTCAAGACGTTGATCAACCGCCTCCTGAAAAAGCGGGCGTTGAGCTCCGAGCGGGTCGAGGGCCGCACGCGCTACCGCGCCCTGATTGACCGCGCCGACTATGTCACCGAGGAAAGCCAGGGCCTGCTCGACCGGCTGTTCGGTGGCGAACTCACCCCCCTGGTGACGCACTGGGTCACGCGCCGCGCGCTCTCGGCCGACGAGATCGCCCGGCTCAAACAACTGATCGCCGACCTCGACGACGACGGGCGCTAGATCGCTTGCAGGCGTTTCGGCGCGGCGAGCCGCCAGCTCGACAGCAGCCGGGCCTCGACGTGGGTCCAATCCAGGTCTTCGCCTGCCAGGCTCATGGCGATCCAGCCCGACGGGCCGATGTAGGCCGGCCAGCTGAACAGGTCGGGGTCGGCCTCCAGCAGCATCTCCTGCTCGTCGCGTCCGCTGGTCTTGACACAGACCGCGGTCAGGCCGTCGCCGTGATGGTCGTGCCGGTAGTAGGCGAACATCTTGCCCGCCACCCGGAACGCCGGGATCCCATGGCTGACGATCTCGTCGGTCCGCGGCAAGGCCAGACAGGCGGCTCGCAGCCGCGCTTCCACCGCGCCCGGATCGGCCGCCAACATCTGCCGGGTCCCAACGCCGCCCATCCGCAATGCCCTCATGTCCTGCCCGCGATGCTACGAGCAATGCCAAGGTCGGGAAACAGCCTCGCGCGGCCGGGTCTTCGGCGCCATCGCCCGTTGGCGCGGCGCAACGCTGTGCAACTTCGTGCATCGCGCCGCCTGCCGCTGCACCTTCGCGGCCACCGGCATCGGGCGTACATTTTTTCGCAGACAGCCAGTGGCCCCAGGGTGTTGGATGGGGTCGCTTCGAGCGTGAGAGTTAAATCCATGCAAGCTTACCAAGCCTCGGACGCGGCCGCTTCGGCTTCGACAGCGACCCACCCGGTCGTCGATACGACCGCGGCGCCCTTTACCGCGGCGACGGTTCGACACATCCAGGAACGCGTGGGCGTCGCCATCCGCCGCCGCCGCCGGATGATGGACCTGACCTTGCAGAACCTGGCCGCGTCCTGCGGCGTGACTTTCCAGCAGATCCAGAAATACGAATGCGGGGCCTGCAGCATTTCCGCGGCCCAGCTCTGGAGCATCGCCGTCGCGCTGGATGTGCCGGTGGTCTACTTCTACGACGCGGTCCGCAACGATGACCGCCCCCGGACCTTCACCGGCTCCGAATAGTCCTTCAGGCGAGGTTGACCGCGCGGACGCAACCGCCAACGAAGGCCGATGATCCCCGCCACGCCTGAGGGCCGCCGCGCCTTCATCCTCGCCAACACCCGCCTCCAGGCGCCGCCGCATGTCCCGGAACTGCGCCTGCATCTGGCCGATGAGATCACCCCGATCTGGCGGCTCACCGAGGAGGCGCTCGAGAAGATCGGGTTGCCGCCGCCGTTCTGGGCCTTTGCCTGGGCCGGCGGCCAGGCGCTCGCCAGATACGTCCTGGACGCGCCGGAGACCGTTCGCGGCAAGGCCGTGCTGGATTTCGCCTCGGGGTCGGGGATCGTCGGCATCGCCGCCATGCGCGCCGGCGCCGCCAGTGTCCTCTGCGCAGACATCGACGCCTATTGCGGCGCGGCGCTGGCGCTCAACGCCCAGGTCAACGGCGTCGCCTGCCGGTTCACCGACGAGAACCCGCTCGACGCGCCGGCCCCGGATTGGGCCGGGGTCATCCTGGCCGGCGACATCTGCTACGAGAAACCCATGGCCGAGCGGGTGATGGCCTGGCTCCGCGCCGCCCGGACCGCCGGGGCCACGGTGCTGATCGGCGATCCCGGCCGCAGCTATTTCCCCCGCGAAGGCCTGCGCAGACTCGCCGAATACCAGGTCCCCACCTCGCGGGAACTGGAGGACATGGCGGTCAAACGAACCGGTGTCTGGACACTCAGCGACTGACCCGCTATCCTGGAACAAAGACGGAACTATTGCGGAGCGACGCGATGCGGGTGGATGGCAGAATCGACTATGTCGAGCTTCCTGGCGGGGATCTGCCGGCGACAAAGGGCTTCTATGAGCAGGCCTTCGGCTGGACATTCACCGACTACGGCCCGGCCTACGCCGCCTTCGACAATGGCGGGCTCGACGGCGGGTTCAACGCCGATCCGGACGACCGGGCCGCCGCGCCGCTGGTGATCCTGTTCGCCACCGACCTGGAGGCCATGGAGGCTCGGGTCAAGGCTGCCGGCGGGACGGTGACCCGGCCGATTTTCAGTTTCCCCGGCGGCCGGCGCTTCCATTTTCGCGACCCCAGCGGCAACGAACTGGCGGTGTTCAGCGAGGCCTAGCTTGCGGGCTGGCGGCGTGGCTGGGGTCTGGTAGGTTCGAACGTCAAGTGGGGAAAACCGCATGCGATCATGGGCGGGGCTGGCGCTGGGGTTAGCGGTCGTTGCGGCGACGGCCGCGCACGGCGCGTCCTATGCGGTTCTGCGAAACCTCAGCGCACCGCCGCCGGTCGAGGTTGCCCGGCTTCCGGCAGGTTCCGAGCCTCGTCCCGTGCAACTCGCCAGGATCGTGGTGCAGCCGCGCAACGGCGAAGCCTGGGCGCTGTCCTACCCGATCGTAATGGGAACGGAGCAGTTGCTCACCTGGGACGTCGGGCCGGTCGAGGCGCAGGCGGCATCCTTCCAGCGGGTGTTCGACGAAGAACTCAGGAAAGCGGGTTTCGCCAGCGACGCCATGCAAAGTCTGTTCGCGGAGGGCGGCAGTTCCGCCGATCTGAAGGTCGGCGCGCTGATCGAGGACATTCAGGGCCGGTTCTGCACCGATTGCCCGAACATGTTCGCGCGGAAGTCTGTACCCGCGACCGTCTTGATGACCGCGAAGTGGGAGGTCTACTCGTCGCTTGAGCGCAAGGTGGTCGGGCGAATCACCACCACCGGGGGCGCGGATTTCAAGACGCCGCTGCAGGACAGTTTTCTGCCGCCGATCTATGAGGGATTTCGTGAAAACGTCCGGCTGCTGCTGGCCAACGCGGAGTTTCGCGCGCTTGTCACCCGGCCGACGGCTGGTCCCGGCGCCGATGGAAATCCACTCTCGACGATCCAGATCGCCCGCGGGTCGGCGCGTCTTGGCCTGTCGCGGGCGTCCAGCGCTGTGGTGGTGGTGTTCGCCGCCGACGGCTCGGGAAGTGGGTTCCTGATCTCAGCGGACGGCTATCTGCTGACCAATCAGCACGTCGTGGGCGGCTCCAGATACGTCAAGCTGAAGTGGTCCGACGGCGCCGAATCGGTCGGCGAAGTGGTCCGCAGCGACGCCCGTCGCGATGTCGCCCTGGTCAGGACGGACGCCAGAGGCCACCCCGCCCTGGATCTGCGCACCGGATCGGTCCAGCAGGGGGTGATCGTCTACGCCATCGGCTCGCCGATGGGCGAGACGCTGCAGAACACCATGACCAAGGGCATCGTCTCGGCGCTTCGAACGATGGAGGGGCAGCCGTTCATCCAGAGCGATGTGGGGGTGACGCATGGCAATTCGGGTGGCCCGCTGCTCGACGAACAGGGCGCGGTCGTCGGCATGACCGTATCCGGCATGGCCCCCAACGGCTCCCCCGTGGGCCTGAATTTCTTCATTCCCATCGACGATGCCCTGAAGGCGCTGCGGGTCACGTCGACGGAGTCGGCCTCGGCGGCGAAGCCCCTGCCCCAGCGGCGGGCCTCTGGCGGCGGGAAAGGACGGCGCGCGGCGCCGCCGCCGCGACTCTGATGGCGGCGCGCTGGGCGGTACCAATGATGCGCTGGCTGATCGGCGCCGTCGCCGTCGCGGCGCTCTATGCGGTGACGCCCGCCCGCGCCGAAGAGCACGCCAAGCCCAGCATCGAGCTCACGCGCCTGCAATCGACCCTCCATGGCGGCGATCTGGTTGGCGAGCGACAAACCGGCCCGGACTGCGCACCATCCGGAGCCCTGGCGTGGGATGCGGCGGACGCCGCCGCCTTCGCGCTGGACGCCTATCGCAAGCTGTTGCGCAAGGCGGTGAG
>JANXXA010000316.1 GCA_025350885.1 Phenylobacterium sp. | reverse complement strand
GCATCTCGAACAGCTCGATCCCCACCACGCCCACATAGTCGAGGCCCTGCAGGATGCGCGAGCTGTCGATCATCGCCGCGCGCGGTCGCGACGGGGCGACGGCGATCTATCCCCTGGCCGAGAACCACCACGAGCACGGCGTCCTGCGCCGCAGCCTCGCGCCCGCCCGCGCCGACCCGGCCCTGAACGATCAGGCCGAGCGGATCGCCGCGCGGGTTCTCGCCGGCCTCACTTACGTGGGCGTGATCGGCATCGAGCTGTTCGAACTGGCCGACGGGCGCCTGCTGGTCAACGAGATCGCGCCCCGGGTGCACAACAGCGGACATTGGACTGAGGACGGCTGCGCGGTCGACCAGTTCGAACAGCACATCCGCGCCGTCGCCGGCTGGCCGCTCGGCCCCACCGCCGCTATCGCCCAGGTGGAGATGCTCAACCTCCTGGGCGAAGAGGCCGACGCCTGGCGCAAGTTCGCCGCCGAACCGGATACCCGGCTTCACCTCTACGGCAAGCGCGAGGCCAAGCCCGGCCGCAAGATGGGCCACATCAACCGGGTCCGGCCGCTTGGCTAACCCGTGGCTTTGCCGCCGTAGCGCATCCGGCTCAGGCTGCCGGCCAGGCGGGCGGCCAAGACGCTGGGCTTCAGCTTCGTCGTCGCCTTCCACTTTTCGAAGGTCATGACGTCGCCGATGCGGCGATCGACGAAGGCCAGCGCGACTTCACTGCCCGAGGCCAGCCGGATCGCCAGCGCGCCCGACAGGATCCCGGCCAGCAGCAGGCGCTTGGAATAATGGTTCTCGTCGGTGGCGACATCGCCGGCCCAGCGCCAGAGCATGTCGGCGCTCTCCCACGCCAGCCGGGCCCCCAACGCAAGGTGCGCCGGCAGGGCGAGGAACCCGGCGCAGCGGCGCACCGCCGGCTCATCGACCGCCATCGCCTCAAGGCGCGCCTCCACCCCCCGCGCGATGCGCTCGCGGATCTTCAGCGCCGCCGGATCAATGGCCGACAGCGCCTCAAGGGTCGCTGCATCGTGGCGGCGCGACAGCAGGGCGGCGAGATCGGCAGGGCCTTGCGGCAGCAGCAGCTCGGTCTCCCCTGGCGAGAGCCCGCACGCCTTGCCGGCCATCGTCGCCATCCGCCAGGTCCAGCCCTCCTGCGGCGCGATCACCAGCGCGGCGTCGAGCACCTGCTGTTCGGTCGCGTCGGCCCAATCCTGTTGTTGCTCGCTCATGGCCCCATCCTAAACTGAAAATGGCGTCTGTGCGGCGTGGACATGGCCGGCCGCTTCTGATATTTCGCCGCGCTCGTTCTCGTAGGCCGCACGCCTGCGGGACAATCGTTCTTTTGTTCGCTCGCCGCCGCCCCTAGTCGGGACATCAGGGGGCCGGGCGGGAAGCGGCCAATAGGAGAGAGACCCCTGGTTCAGATTTTCGTCCGCGACAACAACGTCGATCAAGCCCTCAAGGCGCTGAAGAAGAAGATGCAGCGCGAAGGCTCGTTCCGCGAAATGAAGCGGCACGTCCACTACGAAAAGCCCTCCGAGAAGCGCGCCCGCCAGAAGGCCGAGGCCGTCCGCCGCGCCCGCAAGCTGGCCCGCAAGCGCGCACAGCGCGAAGGCCTGATCGCCGCGCCGAAGAAGCCGGTCACCGGACCGGGCGCCCGGTAGCGCTTAATTCAGTAACTTCATGCCTATCTTAGGGGCCGCGTCTTCCGGACGCGGCCCTTCGTATTTCAGTCGAGGCGCGGTGTTCGGTCGCGCCCCGGTCGCGCCCAGGTCCGGGCAACTGGTGAAACGGCGGTGGGGCCCCTATCTCTGGGGTCTTGTCGCCAAGCCCTAATTTGAGGCGGTCCTAACCGATGAACCTGCGCAATCTTGCCATCTGGGGCGTTATCGTCGTCGTCCTGATCGGCCTCTACTCGATGATCGTGGGCGTCGGCGGCAAGTCCGCCAGCGCCGGGGAGATCACCTATTCCCAGCTGCTCGGCAAGGTGAACGGCGGCCAGGTCAAGAAGGCGGAATTCCGCGGCGCCTCGGTGGTGGTCACCGACCAGGCCAGCAAGATCTTTACCGCCGTCACGCCGAACAACCAGGACGACCTGGTCAAGCGGCTTGAGGACCAGCACGTCGACATTTCGGTCAAGGCCGCCGGCGGCATGACCCTCCTGGGCTTCTTCCTGAACAGTCTGCCGGTGCTGCTGCTCATCGGGGTATGGATCTTCTTCATGCGCCAGATGCAGGGCGGCACGCGCGGCGCCATGGGCTTTGGCAAGTCCAAGGCCAAGCTGCTGACGGAGAACAAGAACCGGGTGATGTTCGACGACGTTGCCGGCGTCGAGGAGGCCAAGGACGAGGTCGTCGAGATCGTCGACTTCCTCAAGGACCCGCAGAAGTTCCAGCGCCTGGGCGGCAAGATCCCCAAGGGCGCGCTGCTGATCGGCCCTCCCGGCACCGGCAAGACCCTGCTGGCCCGCGCCATCGCCGGCGAGGCGGGCGTGCCGTTCTTCACCATTTCCGGCTCCGACTTCGTGGAGATGTTCGTCGGCGTCGGCGCCAGCCGCGTGCGCGACATGTTCGAGCAGGCCAAGAAGAACGCGCCGTGCATCATCTTCATCGACGAGATCGACGCGGTCGGACGCCATCGCGGCGCGGGCCTGGGCGGCGGCAACGATGAGCGCGAGCAGACGCTGAACCAGCTGCTGGTGGAGATGGACGGCTTCGAATCCAACGAAGGCATCATCCTGATCGCCGCCACCAACCGGCCCGACGTGCTGGACCCGGCGCTGCTGCGCCCGGGCCGCTTCGACCGCCAGGTGGTGGTGCCCAACCCCGACGTGAACGGCCGCGAGAAGATCCTGCGCGTACACATGAAGAACGTCCCCCTGGCCGCCGACGTGGAGACCAAGACCATCGCGCGCGGCACGCCCGGCTTTTCCGGCGCCGACCTGGCCAATCTGGTCAACGAAGCGGCCCTGATGGCGGCGCGCAAGAACCGCCGGATGGTCACCCAGCGCGACTTCGAGGAAGCCAAGGACAAGGTCATGATGGGCGCCGAGCGCCGGTCGATGGTGATGACCGAGGAGGAAAAGACCTGCACCGCCTACCACGAGGGCGGCCACGCCCTGGTGGCGCTGACCGTGCCGGCCGCTGATCCGGTGCACAAGGCCACGATCATCCCGCGCGGCCGGGCGCTGGGCATGGTCATGCAGTTGCCCGAGGGCGACCGCTACTCGGTCAACTATGAGCAGATGACCTCGCGCCTGGCGATCATGATGGGCGGCCGCGTCGCCGAGGAGCTGATCTTCGGCAAGGACAAGATCACCTCCGGCGCGTCCAGCGATATCCAGGCCGCCACCGGCCTGGCCCGCAACATGGTCACCCGCTGGGGCTATTCCGAAAAGCTCGGCCTGGTCTCCTACGGCGACAACCAGGAGGAGGTGTTCCTCGGCCATTCGGTGTCGCGCACCCAGAATGTCTCGGAAGCCACGGCCAATATCATCGACGCCGAGGTCAAGAGGCTGGTCCAGGCGGGCTATGCCGAGGCCAAGCGGATCCTCACCGAAAAGCTCGCCGACCTGCACACCCTGGCCAAGGCGCTGCTGGAATACGAGACGCTGAGCGGCGATGAGATCATCGGTGCGCTGAAGGGCGTGGCGCCCAACCGCGAGGACTCCGAGGCCCGCCGCCCGAGCGGCCCGGCCCTGGCCGTGCCGATCTCGCCCAAGCCCGAACCGGCCTGACGTAGCGGCGGCCGCCCTTCTCCCCCAGGAAGGCCGTGATGACTTCGCCCGCGACCCCGGCCCCCGTCCGCGTGATGGGCGTGATCAACGTCACCTCGGACAGCTTCTCCGACGGGGGCCGGCTGACCGAACCCGGCGCGGCGCTGGCCCATGCCCGGCGGCTGATCGCCGACGGCGCCGACAGCCTCGACATCGGCGGGGAGTCCACCCGCCCCGGCGCCGCGCCTGTGGCTGAGGGCGACGAGATCGCCCGCGTGGTTCCCCTGATCCGTGCAATCCGCGCCGAGAGCACCACCCCCATCTCCATCGACACCATGAAGCCCGCCGTGGCCCGCGCGGCCGTGGCGGCGGGTGCGACGATCTGGAACGACGTCACCGCCCTGCGCCACGCGCCCGACAGTCTCGCGGTCGCCGCCGAACTGGGCTGCGAGGTGGTGCTGATGCACATGCTTGGCGAACCCGGCACAATGCAGGCAGAGCCTCACTACGACGACGTAGTCGCGCAGGTGACGGAATTCCTGGCGGCGCGCGCCGAAGCCGCCATGGCCGCCGGCGTCGCCCGCGGACGCATCTGGCTCGATCCAGGCATCGGTTTCGGCAAGCACATGATAGCCCACAATCTGCCCTTGCTGGCCGGTCTCGACCGCATCGTGGCGCTGGGGTTCCCGGTCCTGCTGGGCGTCAGCCGCAAGCGCTTCATCGCCGCGCTGGACGACGGCGGCCGCGGCCCGGACAAGCCCCCCGCCCACCAAAGACTGGGCGGCTCCATCGCCGCAGCCCTGGCGGGGGCGGCGGCCGGGGTCGCGGCGGTCCGGGTCCATGACGTGCGCGAAACCGTCCAGGCGCTGCGGGTCTGGGAAGCGATCGATCAGGCCGGTAGGATCGCGCGGTAGAGTTCGCCGATCCGCTTCTCGCGGTCCCAGGTCCAGGGTGTGCGCACGCCCTTGGTCGCGCCGGGCAGGGCTTCCAGGAATGTATGCCAGCCGGGCAGGGCGTTGAGGGCCTGTCGGCTCAGCCGCGTCTGGGTCAACGTCAAATGGCATCCCTCGCCGTCCGCCGCGAGTTCGTAGCGGACGACCGACTCCGGATGGGATTCGTGGGGCCAAGTATGGGCCAGCAAGCGCGGCGGATCAAAAGCAAGGATCACGCCGTCGATCGTTTCATCGCTGTCCTCGAAGCGCAGGCGATAGTGGCCGCCGACTCGCGGATCGAGCTCGGTCTGGGTGAACCAGTCGGCGATGCGTTCGGGGATGGTCAGTGCGGCCCAGACCTTCTCGATGGGCCGCTTGAGGCGTCGTTCAAGCACGATGTCATAGAAGCCATCACCATGATCGACAGTCCGGCCAAGTGGGTCATCGATCAGGTCAGCAAAAGGGCCAGGGGTCATTGCTCGCTCTCCAGATGCCGTTCCAGGGCGTAGAGCCGGTCCGTCCATGCCTGACGATAGGGAGCCAGCCAGGCATCGACCTCGGTCAAGCGCGCAGCCTCCAGCCGGTAGAGCCGGCGCTGGCCGTCGGCTCGGGCGCTGACCAGCCCCGCCTCGCGCAACAGCCGCAGGTGCTTGGAGACTCCCGGCTGGCTGATCGCCAGCGCCTCAACAAGTTCGCCAGCCGGCCGCTCGCCGCCCCGTAACAGGTCGAGGATCTGGCGGCGATTGGGTTCGGCGAGGGCTTCGAATGGGGTCACGGCTATTAAATATCCCACTAGATATATAACTGTCAAGTTATGTGTAAAGGCGTCGATTCTGAGCTATCACGATCCCATGCCGACCCTCGGACGAGTGCTGATCATCGCCGGTTCGGACAGCGGCGGCGGGGCGGGGATCCAGGCGGACATCAAGACGGTGACCGCGCTGGGCGGCTATGCGGCCACCGCGATCACCGCGATCACCGTGCAGAACACCCTGGGCGTCAGCGCCGCCTATCCCCTGCCGACCGACCTGATCGCCGCCCAGGCGCTCGCGGTGCTGGAAGACATCGGCGCCGACGTCATCAAGACCGGCATGCTCGGCGATGTGGAAGTGGTCGAGCGGGTCGCCCGGTTGCTCGACGACGCCGCCCGGCCGGTGGTGATCGACCCGGTGATGATCGCCAAGGGCGGCGCGCGGCTGCTGGCCGACGACGCGCTCTCGCCCCTGCTCAGTCTGCTGGTTCCGCGCGCGGCGCTCTTGACCCCCAACGCGCCCGAAGCCGAGGCGCTCACCGGCATCGCGGTGCAGACCCCCGACGACCTGCGCCGCGCCGGCGAGGCCCTGCTGGCGGCCGGCTCCGGCGCGGTGCTGATGAAGGGCGGTCACCTGCCCGGTCCGCGCGTCGTCGATTTGCTAATCACCCCCTATGGCGAAACTGCCTTCGAGGGCGAGCGGATCGACACCCGCCACACCCATGGCACCGGCTGCACGCTAGCGTCAGCCTGCGCCGTCAGCCTGGCGCAGGGCCTGTCGCTGGAAGTCGCGGTGGCGCGCGCCTGGGACTATGTCCACCAGGCGATCCTGCAGGCGCCCGGCCTGGGCCGCGGGAACGGCCCGCTCGACCACGCATGGCCCCTGCGGGGGCGCAGATGAGGCCGACGCTGGAAGCCCGGCTGGAGGCGATCGTGCGGGCCTGCCCAAGCCTGATGCAGGTGATGACCACCGCGCGGGCCCTCGACCTGCCGGACTGGCTGATCTTTTCCGGCGCGATCTATCAGCGGGTGCTGAACGCTCTGACCGGCCGCGAGGCGGACTATGGGATCAAGGACTACGACCTGGGCTATTTCGACCCCGACACCTCCTATGCCGCCGAGGACGCGGTGATCGCCCGCGTCGCGGCGGCCTTTGCCTCGCCGCTGCGCGAACTTGTCGAGGTGCGCAATCAGGCCCGCGTGCACCTGTGGTTCGAGGCCAAGTTCGCCGAGCCCTACGCCCCGCTGACCTGCACCGCGCAGGCGCTGGACCGCTTCGTCAGTCCGCTGTTCTCGGTGGGCGCGCGGCTGGAGGCCGATGGACGGCTTACGGTCGTGGCGCCGTTCGGGCTGGACGACCTTTTCAACCTGACCCTGCGGCCCAATCCGTCGCGACCCACCAACGGCTTTGCCCGCACCTCAGCCTCGGCCCTCGCGCGCTGGCCCGAGCTGGGTGTGCGGGAATAGGCTGCAGGCATCTTAACGCCGCCAGTCGTGGCGGTCATTCTGGGCGTAGCGGTTGAGCGTCGCCTCGACGCGGGCGAGGGTCTGCTCGACCCGCTGGCGCTCCGAGCCGTCGGCCCGGCCAGTCGCAACGCGCTGGGCGATGGGCTTCACCTCGCGCAAGGCGCCGCGCAGATCTCGCGCATCGGGCCAGGAGATGCGGTGCTGGCGCGCCGAGTTGTCGACTTTCCAGTCCAGGAGGTAGAGACGCCGCATGATCTGCCGGTCCTGGACCTCGACTCGCACCGGCTGGTCATGGCCGTAGGCCGGCCGTTGATCCTGGCCATAGGCCGGGCGCCAGTCTTCGCCGTCGTGGTGGTGGCGTTCATCGCCCAGGTTTTGTGGCTGGTCGTAGCCGGCATGGTCGTGGTCGCGCCAGGACTGGGCTGCCGCCGGGGCGGCGGCGACCGCCAGCGCGGCGGCGGCGGTCAGCGACAGCATGATGGTCTTCATGGCAGGGTCCTCCTTGAACCTTGATGAGCCGGAAGTTCCGGACTCCAGGTTGTCATCGGACCACGCAACGCATGACGCGGGCCTGAGGGTCCCGTTATGCCGCGTTCAGACTGCCCGGCTGTCAGCTGCCGAGGCCGTCAGCTGTTTTGGGCGTCGGTCTGTCTAGGGCTCGCCCCGGTGGCCGCGGCGGTGAGCGCGTTGGAGATTGCCTCATAGAGCTTGGCGATCTCGATCGGCTTGGCGACGTGCCCGTCCATGCCGGCGGCCAGGTATTCATCAACCTGATAGGTCAGCGCGTTGGCGGTCAGAGCGACGATCGGGGTGCGCTTGCGGTTGTCGCGGGCTTCCGCCGCGCGGATTTCGCGGGCGGCGTCAATGCCGTCCATCACCGGCATCTGGATATCCATCAGCACCAGATCGTAGCCGCCGGCGCGCCACGCCTCGACCGCCTGCTGGCCGTCGGCGACGATGTCGATGTCGATGCCGAGTGAGTCCATCACCGCGGCCAGCACCTGACGGTTGGTGGGGTTGTCCTCGGCGGCCAGCAGGCGCAGGTCGCGGTCGCCAGAGTCCGGCGCGACATGGACCTCGCCCACGGCGGCGATCTGGCCGCGGACCAGCGGCAACTCAACGGTGAATGTCGAGCCCTGGCCCTCGCGGCTTTCCACCTCGATCGTGCCGCCCATCATCTGGGTAAGCTCGCGGCAGATGGCCAGACCCAGCCCGGTGCCGCCGAACCGCCGGGTGGCGGAATTGTCGGCCTGAGTGAACTTCTCGAACAGCGTCGGCAGCTTCTCCGGCGCGATGCCGACACCGGAGTCGACGATCACCAGGCGCAGGGCGTCACTGTCGGGATGGCGGTCGATGCGGACATCGACGGAGCCCCGCGGCGTGAACTTGACCGCATTGGACAGCAGGTTGCCGACGATCTGACGCAGCCGGTCCGGATCGCCGCGCCACCAGCCGCGGACCTCGTCGGCCAGCGACAGGTCAAAGGCCAGGCCCTTGCCCTCGGCCAGGACACGGAAGGTCTCGATGGACGGCGCCAGCGTCTTTGCCAGATCGAAGTCCTCGCTTACCAGGCTGAGCTTGCCCGCCTCGATCTTCGATAGATCCAGCACGTCGTTCAGCACCGCCAGCAGCAGACTGCCGGACTGGCGGATGATCCCCAGCCGTTCGCGCTGAACCTGAGCCAGGTCGCCCAGGGACATCACCTCGGCCATGGCCAGGACGCCGTTCAGCGGGGTGCGGATCTCATGGCTCATATTGGCCAGGAACTGGGTCTTCAGGACGTTGGCGGCATTGGCCGCATCGCGCGCGTCCTCCAGTTCACGCATCGCCCGCTTCAAGTCGGCCTCGCGCTCGCCGAGCTTGCCCAGCAGATGGTTGAAGCTGTTGGCCAGACCGCGGAACAGCTGGTCCTGAGCCCGGATCTCGACCGGCTCGAAGCTGCCCCCGGCGGCCACCTCGTGCATGGCTTCCGACAGCCGCAGCACCGGCGCGATCACCCGGTGGGCCATACCTCGCGCCAGGAACAGCGCCACGCCGACCCCGCCGAACAGCAGCGCCGCGGTGAGCGCCACGAACTTCGGCAACATGGCGGCGAACTGCGGCTGACGGACCACGATGGTCAGCCGGCCCAGCATCCGACCCTGCGAAGTGACCTCGGCCTCGATGGTTTCCGTCGGACCGGCGGAAGAACCGCGGTCAGGCGTGCGGTCGAAGCGCGCCAGGGTCGCGCCCGCGGGATTGGCCAGCCGTGCGGACAGGACATTGCGGCTGGCGGCCAGGGCGCCGAGAGGCGCCTGCACCGCGCCGGGCGCGCCACCGACCATCGCGGCGGCCTCGGTGGTGGCGATGATCGAGGCCAGTCCTTCGTAGGTCTGGTGCGACTGGGTGCGGGCCACCGCCCACTGTTGCAGCATGAAGGTCAGGCAGGCGGCGATCAGCACCACCAGGGTCGTCACCAGACCAACGCCGGCCACGCGCGCATGGAAGGTCGCGGTGGGGGCAGAGCCGGGGGCGCCGATGGGTTCAGTCATGGCTTTCGCAAAGAGACGCACGGGCCTTTGGTCTAGGCCAATAGTCCTAACGCTTCGCTTCGCCGCGCCTGCGGGATCGCGGCCAATGGGGCGGAATTCGGACGCCGCGAGGACATCCCGCGCGAAACTGTGCCATTGGCGCCACAATACAACCCTTTGGGGTGGAAATCGTAGTGAACAACCGATGAATCGATTGCGCGAAGCTTCAGGCTCCATTTACCTTAAATTGTGGTCATTAACCTTAATCGAGGGCATTTCATGGAAAAAGCGTTTGTCGCGCAACGAGTGGCCAAGAAGCTGTTCGTCACTGAGGCCGCCGTCGATGGCGCGCTGGCGGAAGCCTCTGAACTGATGAGCGAAATGCTCCGGGCGCGTCGGGACGTGAACGTCTCGATGGTGTTCGCCGACGAAGCCGCCGTGAAGATGGTTGAAGCGATCCGGGCGCTCAGCGAAGCCCGCACCGCGATGGTGGCCGTGCACAACGAGTTGAACGAAGCCAAGCTCCGCCTCGGCATCCGCACCAAGATGGATGGGGAAAACAAGCCGCCGCATCTGTCGCTGGAGCGCGGCGCAACCGCCCTGCGCGAAGTCGGCTAAGACCCCTTCATTGCAATAGTTTAACTGATTGGGCGCCCTTAATATGTGTATTAGGGGCGCCTCGTCATGCCAGACCTTTCCCTTCGACTGCTGATAAATGTCTTCTCTATCCTGGGAGCGCTGTTCGCTCTTTGGAAGGGCGGCGTTGCCGAGCGTGCGGCCGCCGTCGTCGTGCTGGCCAACGTGATCATCGGGCAGTCAAGCGAGTGGTTCGCCCCAAACAGCGAAGCAGTGATCCGTCTGATCAATGATGGGCTCACCGCCCTGGTTCTGTTGGGCATCACGGTCCGCTATGCGGCGCTCTGGACCGGAGGCGTGATGCTGTTCTTCGCCGCGCAATTTTCACTGCATTCCTTCTATCTGGTGACCGAGCGGCCGAGCGACTACCTCCACGCCCTCATCAACAACATCGACTTCAGCGGCATCATCTGGTGCCTGATCATCGGTACAGCCGTCGCTTGGCGACGACGGGTGGTGCTGGCCCAGGCAGACGGTTAGCCCTAGCGCCGCTCCCGACGGCGCAAAAAAAACTTTCTCTTGCAGTGCAGCACAAACCCGGGCTTCTGGCGCGTGGGCCACGCCCTCCCAACGGGGCGCAGTCCATCTGTAAGGATGGGAGACACTGCCATGACCACCCTCGCCAAGCCGGCGATGCGCCCCGCGCGTCCCGAATTTTCTTCCGGACCCTGCGCCAAGCGCCCCGGATGGGCCCCCGAAAATCTCCAGAACGCGGTGCTTGGGCGCTCGCACCGTTCCAAGCTCGGCAAGGCCCGCCTGAAGGACGCCATCGACCGCACGCGCGCGGTGCTGGAGGTTCCTGACGACTACCTGATCGGCATCGTTCCCGGCTCCGACACCGGCGCGGT
>JANXXA010000310.1 GCA_025350885.1 Phenylobacterium sp. | reverse complement strand
CTCCGGGGAGAGGAGGCGGGTCGCTCCTCGTCCGCGTGGATCTGTGAATTCGGCAGGCCTTTCGAGGCGGTCCGGAATGACGGAATTCGGGGGCGTGCCTGACGAATTGACCCGAGTTCGGAGCCCTGGCGGCCCACCATGTCCACGCGCCCGCTTCGTGAGCTTCTTGCCGCCGGTCCGTGAGCTTTTCGCGCCGCAACACGACCCCGTTTGAAACCGCCGGAGGGCTGGTCTAGAACGACCCGCGACTCCTCCAGGGATTCCCCGACGGCCATGACCGCGTTCCTGCTCCAGTACCTGCCGATCGTCATCTTCCTCGGCATCGCCGCGGCCCTGGGCGTGATCTTCATCGTCTTCGCCGCCGTGCTGGCCCCCAAGGCGCCGGACGCCGAAAAGCTGTCATCCTACGAGTGCGGGTTCAACGCCTTCGACGACGCGCGGATGAAGTTCGACGTGCGGTTCTATCTGGTCTCGATCCTGTTCATCATCTTCGACCTCGAGGTGGCGTTCCTGTTCCCGTGGGCTGTGGCGCTGATGAAGCTGCCGGCCGCCGCCAGCCAGTTCGCCTTCTGGTCGATGATGAGCTTCCTGGGCGTGCTCACCGTGGGCTTCATCTACGAGTGGAAGAAGGGGGCCCTGGAATGGGAGTGATCGTTCCCGCCGGGGAAGCTGGTCGTACGGGCGTCGAAGGCTACAACCCCGACGCTCACGACCCGTTCTTCGACGGCGTGTCGCAGGAGCTGTCCGACAAGGGGTTCATCACCGCCGGCGTCGATGACCTGATCACCTGGGCGCGCACCGGGTCCCTGATGTGGATGACCTTCGGCCTGGCCTGCTGTGCGGTCGAGATGATGCAGGCGTCGATGCCGCGCTACGACCTGGAACGCTATGGCTTCGCGCCGCGAGGATCGCCCCGCCAGTCCGACGTGATGATCGTCGCCGGCACCCTGGTCAACAAGATGGCCCCGGCGCTGCGCAAGGTCTACGACCAGATGCCCGAGCCGCGCTACGTGATCTCCATGGGCTCCTGCGCCAACGGCGGCGGCTACTACTATTTCAGCTATTCCACGGTGCGCGGCTGCGACCGGATCGTGCCGGTGGACGTCTACGTCCCCGGCTGCCCGCCGACCGCCGAGGCCCTGGTCTATGGCGTGCTGCAGCTGCAGAAGAAGATCCGCCGCACCGGGACCATCATCCGATGAGCTGGCCGCAGCCGCTGCCGATTCTGGAAAAGCTCGGCCGGGAGATCGTCGAGAGTTCAGACGGCGCGATCACCGGCTATGAGGTGATGTATGGCGAGGTGAACCTGGTCGGCCCCGCCGGGCGCATCGTCGATGCCATGACCCATCTGCGCGACCACCCGGACCTGCGCTTCAGCCAGCTGATCGACCTCTGTGGCGCCGACTATCCCGAGCGACCGCAACGCTTCGACGTGGTCTATCACCTGCTATCGATGGCGAAGAACCTGCGGGTTCGCATGAAGGTGCAGACCGACGAGGACACGGCCGTGGCGTCCGTCACCGGCGTCTTCCCCTGCGCCGACTGGTACGAGCGCGAAGCCTTCGACATGTATGGCATCTTCTTCGAAGGCCATCCGGACCTGCGCCGCATCCTCACCGACTACGGCTTCCACGGGCATCCCCTGCGCAAGGACTTCCCGATGACCGGCTATGTCGAGGTCCGCTACGACGACGAGCTGAAGCGGGTGGTCTATGAGCCGGTGAAGTCGGTGGAATGGCGCAACTGGGACTTCCTGTCGCCGTGGGAAGGCATGGAGCCCGGCTACGCCCCGCTGATCCCCGGCGACGAGAAGGCGCTTCCGGCCGCCACGGAGCTGCCCAAGTGACCGGCGCCAATGCTCCCGCCAAGCCGACCGAGTTCTTCGCGCCCGAAGTCGTTCCCGAGACCAAGGTGCGGAAGTTCAACATCAACTTCGGCCCGCAGCACCCGGCCGCGCACGGCGTGCTGCGCATGGTGCTGGAGCTGGACGGGGAGGTGGTCGAGCGCGTCGATCCGCACATCGGCCTCCTGCACCGGGGCACCGAGAAGCTGATCGAGGCCCGGCCCTACGCCCAGACGATCCCCTATTTCGACCGCCTCGACTACGTCGCGCCGATGAACCAGGAGCACGCCTATGTGCTGGCGCTGGAGCGGCTGATGGGCGTCGATGTGCCGATCCGGGGCCAGTTGATCCGGGTGCTCTATTGCGAGATCGGCCGGATCCTGAACCACATCCTGAACGTCACGACCCAGGCCATGGACGTGGGCGCGCTGACCCCGCCGCTTTGGGGCTTCGAGGAACGCGAAAAGCTGATGGTGTTCTACGAGCGGGCCTCCGGCGCGCGGATGCACGCCAACTATTTCCGCGTCGGCGGCGTGCGCCAGGACCTGCCGGAAGACCTGGTCCGTGACATCGCCGACTGGTGCAAGGCCGTGCCCAAGGTGTTCGATGACATCGAGACCCTGATCACCGGCAACCGCATCTTCAAGCAGCGCAACGTCGACATCGGCAAGGTGACCAAGGACGAGGCCCTGGCCTGGGGCTTCTCCGGCGTCATGGTGCGCGGAAGCG
>JANXXA010000284.1 GCA_025350885.1 Phenylobacterium sp. | reverse complement strand
CGTCCTCGACGGCGACCTCGACGCCTTCATGGGCGCCGCCCTGGCCCAGCGGGTCGGCGTGACCGGGGACGCGGGCGCGGCCGACTGACGCCTATTCCGCCCAGGGCCTCGAACGCCTCTTGACCTCGCAGCCCAGATGTTCGTGTATTGTTCTATCTCCCCCGCGCAGCGGCGGGAGGGGGACCGCCCGCCAATCCACCCCCGCTGGGGGTGGATCGCGAAGCGATGGGGGCGCCGGATCGCCTAGCGATCCGGTGGGAGCGGGTGGTGGAGGGGGTAAGCGGCCGGCAGAGACATGCGACGCGCACTGATCACCAACCGAGCCCGAGCGATGCGCAAGGCGATGACCGAACCGGAGGTCATGCTCTGGAGCCGGCTCCGCGGCCGCAACCCGGACAAGCCGACATTCCGCCGGCAACACCCGTTCGGCTCGATCATCCTGGACTTCTACTGTCCCGCCGCGCGGTTGGCGGTCGAGGTGGATGGCGCCACCCATTGGGACGAGGCGGCCCAGCCGAAGGACGAGGCGCGGGATCGATGGCTGATGACCCAGGGCGTCCGCGTGCATCGCGTCCCCGGCGGGGCAAATCTATCACGACCTGAGCGGCGTCATCGACGGCGTGTTGCTCTACGCGCGGGAGATGATCGACGCTGAGAGGTCGCGCCTGAGGCTCGCCCCCTCCACCATCGGCTCTTCCCCAGGCCCAAGGCCGGGGTCGGCCGACGGTCCCCCTCCCGCCGCTTCGCGGGGGAGGTAGTTGCGGCGCTCTCAGTGAACCGCGTAGGCGCCCAAAAACCTACCCCGATGCACAGCTACTCCGCCGCCGTGACCAGGCTCAGGGGTTCCTGAGTGGGGAGGGTGAGTTTGACGCTGCGGCCGACGAAGTGCGCCCCGGCGTCGATGGCGATCTGGGCGTGGGTGATGTCGCCGTCCACCCGCGCGGTGGCGTAGAGCCGCACGGCCTTGGCGCTGATCGTGCCGGTGACGCGACCGCGGACCTCGACCGCCTCGGCGACGATGGAGCCCTCGACCAGCCCGGTCTCGCCCAGTGTCAGGTGCGCCACATGCAGGTCGCCGCGCACCGCGCCGTCGAGTTGCACATCGCCGTCACTCTTCAGGTCGCCGTCGAGGCTGACGTTCTCGGCGATCAGCGAGCAGGCGATGGCCTTGCGCGCCGGCCCCTCGGCGGTCTCCGGACCCTTGGCGACGGCCCTAGCCGGCTTTGAGAACATAGGCGCCTGCCCTGACAAAACGATCCGGATTCTGCGCCCGGCCGTTGACCCACACCTCGTAGTGCAGATGCGTGCCGGTGGAGCGGCCGGTGGAGCCCATGCCGCCCAGCCGCTGGCCCACGGCCACCCGCTGGCCCGCCGTTACGGCGATGCTGGCCAGGTGCGCGTAGCGGGTCTTGAAGCCCCGGCCATGGTCGATCTCCACGGTCTGGCCATAGCCTGAGCGCAGGCCGGTGAAGGAGACCACGCCCGGCGCCGTCGCATGGATCGGGGTCATCGTCCCGCCGGGGAAATCCAGGCCGGAGTGGAACGCGGGCCGGCTGGTGAACGGGTCGTAGCGGACGCCGAAGCCGCTGGACTGCGGCGTCGTCGATGTCGGCCGGGCGAGCGGCAGGCTCTGCGCGGCCTGCTCCAGGGCGTGGGCCTCGCCCATGTCGGTGGCGGCGTGCTGGATGCGGTCGGCGAACCCCTCATCGACGTCGAGCACGGCGGCGAGCGCGCGCGGGTCCTTGGACTCGATCAGCGGGCCGCCAAGCGATCCACCTCTGGGCATGTAGGCGGCCGGCGTCAGCCCGGCCAGCCGGAACGCCAGTCGCACCCGGTCGGCGCGGCTCTTGGCGAAGCTGTCGGCCGCATCGAGGATCTGGTCCTGGCTGGCGCGCACCCTGTCGATTCGCCTGACCGGGTTCTTGTCGGTCGAAGCCAGCACCTTGCCGATCACCGGCGCCAGGGCCTCGGCCACGCCGGGCGTGCTCTTCATGTCGGTGAGCAGCATGGCCAGCGCGGCGTGGCGCTTCTCCATGCTGGAGGCCAGGCTGTCGTTGGTCGCCCCGCCGGCGTTCAGCTCGGCCACCGCGGAGTTCAGGCGCGCCTGGCGGTCGGCGATCCAGCGTTCGTACTTGGCCTGGGTCCGGGCGATCTCGCGGTCGGTCGAGGAAGCCGACAGCACGTCGACCAGCATGGCGGCGCTGGAAACGCCCATCCACAGGGCCGCGGCCGAGACGCCGGCGGCGACCGCCATCTGTTTGCGCGGCGTCAGGACATAGCCCTTCATCTCCCCGCCCGAGCGGACGTAGAGATGGCGTTCCGGGAAGAACTCTTCGATTGAGCGGCGTAGGCGCGCCAGCCGTGTCATGCGTCGCGTGGCCCCCAGCCGCTTGGACACGCGGGATATGCAATGAGAATTGGGGCGGCGCAAGGCGCATTGCGCCGCAGGTCTATACAACCCCAGCGCGCGTCAGCTTGCGGCTGAGTCGGTCAACGAAACCTGAACGACGATCAGGTTGGCCGGCGTGGTGCGGGCCGTCTAAAGCGCCTTGGCGGCGTCCAGAACCGCCTGGGCGTGGCCGGCCACCCTCACCTTGCGCCAGATGCGCCGGATCACCCCGTCGGCGATCAGGAAGGTCGAGCGATCAATGCCCATGTAGCGCCGGCCATAGAGGCTCTTTTCGACCCAGCTCTCGAACGCCTCGACCACCGCTCCGGCGGGGTCGGAGCCCAACCGGACGGTCAGGTCATGCTTGGCGGCGAACTTCTCGTGGCTCCGGGTGCTGTCCTTGGAGACCCCGACCACCGCGACGCCGGCCTTGGCGAACTCATCCGCCAGCGCGCTGAAATCCTTGGCCTCGGTGGTGCAGCCGGTGGTGTCGTCCTTCGGATAGAAATAGACCACGAGGGTCCTGCCCGCGAAATCGCCGAGCCGGATTGGCCCGCTCGCGCTCTCAAGCTCGAAGTCGGGGGCCGCGGCGCCTTCGGTGACCTTGCTCATGGAGTCGCTCCCTAGGTCGGCTTCAAATTGCGGATGCGCTTGCCGACCTGAATGACGAAGTTGCCGTCAGGCATCACATCCGCCTGAGAGAACCTGCTCTCCAGGCTGACCGGCGCGTTGTTCACCATCGCTCGACCGGCGATAATCAATGTGTTCGCTTCTTTGACCGAGTTCGCCAAGTTTGCCGCTTTGACGAGGGCCGCAGCAGTCCTGAGCTGGTAGTCACCCCATTCGAACGTGAGGTTTTCTGCTCCCTCAGAGATTTTGCCTTCCAAGAACACCTTCTGAGCCCGAAGCTCGGCTTCCGCAGCGGCCCCGGCGCCGTGCAGCAAGGTGGTGGCTTCGTTCGCCAGCACCTTCTTGGCTTCGTTGATCTGCGAACCGGGCAAGGTGTCCAGCCGCGCGATCTCGTCCAGCGGCAGGTCGGTGAACAGCCGCAGGAAGCGCCCGACGTCGGCGTCCTCGGTGTTGCGCCAGAACTGCCAGTAGTCGTAGGGGCTGCGCAGGTCGGCGTTCAGCCACACCGCCCCGCCCACCGTCTTGCCCATCTTGGCGCCCGACGCGGTGGACAGCAGCGGCGTGGTCAGCCCGAACGCAGGCTTGCCGTCCACCCGGCGGATCAGTTCGACCCCATTGACGATGTTGCCCCACTGGTCCGAGCCGCCCATCTGCAGCACACAGTCCAGCCGCCGCTCCAGCTCCAGGAAGTCCACCGACTGCATCAGCATGTAGTTGAACTCGAGGAAGGTCATCGGTTGTTCGCGGTCGAGCCGAGCCTTGACGCTGTCGAACGCCAGCATCCGGTTGATGGTGAAATGGACGCCGAACTCGCGCAGGAACTCAACGTAGCCATACTTTGAAAGCCACGCGTCGTTGTCGACCATGATCGCGTCGGTCGGACCGTTCCCGAAGGTGAGGAATTTCTCGAAGGTCCCCTTGATGGTGGCGATATTGGCCTGGATCTGGTCGTGGGTAAGCAGCGGGCGCTGCCCGTCCTTGTCCGTGGGGTCCCCGACCTTGGTCGTACCGCCGCCCATCACCACGATCGGTTTGTGGCCGGCCTGCTGGAGGCGGCGCAGCATCATCACCTGGATCAGGTGGCCGACGTGCAGTGATGCCGCCGTGGCGTCAAAACCGATATAGGCCGCGATCGGGCCCGCCACCGCCGCGCCGTCCAGCTCCACGGGGTGGGTGATCTGGTGGATGTAGCCGCGCGCCTGCATCGTCTTCAGGAACTCGGATTTGAACTCAGGATCGGCCATCACGGGAATCTCTAGGCTGGAATGACCAGCGCTCTAGCACAGCGCCGGCCGGGAAGGGCAGGCGCGTGGGATCGGCGGCCTGCGGCTAGGGCAGGCGGTAATAGCGACCGTTAAGGGCGGCTTTGCCGAACATGGCGGGCTGACTACGGGGCCGGGCCATGGCAGTCAAGCCGCATGCGCGTGCTGGGATTCATGACCGGGACCTCCCTCGACGCCGTCGACATGGCGGTGCTGGAAACCGAGGGCGAGGCGATCACGGCCTTCGGCCCGGCCGGCGAACGCCGACTGAGCGAGGCGACCCGCGACCTCATGCTGGAAGCCACCAACCAAGCCCTGGCCTGGCCGCGCGGCGCGCCGGAGCCGGCGATCTTCGCCGAGGCCGCCCGCGCCGGCGCGGAAGAGCATTTCAGCGCGGCGCGGGAATTCCTCGCCGCCAACGGCCTGGCCTGGTCGGACATCGACCTGATCGGCATGCATGGCCAGACGGTGCTGCATGAACGGCCAAGGGACGGCGTTGTCGGTCGCACGATCCAGCTGGGCGATGCCGCTCTGCTGGCCCGCCGGACCGGCGTGCCGGTGGCCCACGATTTCCGCGGCGCCGACGTGGCGGCGGGCGGGGAGGGGGCGCCGCTGGCCCCCATCTACCACCTGGCTCGCGCCCGGGCTTCGGGCCTGGAAACACCGCTGGCGGTGCTCAACATCGGCGGCGTCGCCAATATCACCTTCATTGCCCGGGATGGCGAGATCGCCGCCTTCGACACCGGCCCCGGCAACGGCATGATCGACCTGCTGGTCCAGGCCCGTGGCGCCGGCCGCTTCGACGACCAGGGGCGCTACGCCAGCGTCGGCCGGGTCAATGAGGGGGTGCTGGCCGGTCTGCTGGGCCACCCCTATTTCCAGGCGCCGCCGCCCAAGTCCCTCGACCGCTTCGACTTCTCGCTTGAGCCGCTTGAGGCGTGCGAACTGGAGGACGCCGCCGCGACCCTGGTGGCCTTCATGGCAGAAGCTGTCCGGCTCGGCTTCGAGATGTTGGGCGAGGCGCCGCGCGAGATCGTGGTCTGCGGCGGCGGTCGGCACAATCCGCGGATCATGCAGGCGCTGGCCGAGCGGTTGCCGGCGCCGGTGAAGGCCGCCGAGGATCACGGCTGGCGCGGCGACGCCATTGAGGCCGAGGCCTTCGCCTACCTCGCCGCCCGCTGCGCCCGCGGCCTGCCGATCAGTTTCCCCAAGACCACCGGCGTCCGCTGGCCGATGAGTGGCGGCGTGATCGTGAAGCCCTAATCCTTCGCCCGCTCGTGGTAGGAGAAGTCCTCGGTCAGCACCACGACGCGGGTGCCGGCGGCGATATAGGGCGGCACCATGATCCGCGCGCCGTTGGTCAGGATGGCGGGCTTGTAGGATGATGACGCCGTCTGGTTCTTCACCGCCGGCTCGGTCTCGGTGATCTCCAGGGTCAGGAGGCGCGGC
>JANXXA010000260.1 GCA_025350885.1 Phenylobacterium sp. | reverse complement strand
TGCCCGGGCTGATCATGCTGTCGATCCTGACCGAGAGCATCTCCAACGGCTCGTTCGGAATCTACATGCCCAAATGGTCGGGGACGATCTACGAGATGCTGTCGGCGCCGGTCTCGGCCTTCGAGGTGCTGATCGGCTATGTGGGGGCGGCGGCGTCGAAGTCGGTGATGCTGGGCCTGATCATCCTGGTCACCGCGCGCCTGTTCGTGCCGTTCCACATCGCCCACCCGGTCTGGGCGCTGGCCTTCCTGGTGCTGACCTCGCTGACCTTTTCGCTGTTCGGCTTCATCCTGGGCATCTGGGCCGACGGCTTCGAGAAGCTGCAGATCGTACCCTTGATGGTGATCACCCCGCTGACCTTCCTGGGCGGCAGCTTCTATTCGATCAACATGCTGCCGGGGATCTGGGCGAAGATCGCCCTGTTCAACCCGGTGGTCTATCTGGTCTCGGGCTTCCGCTGGAGCTTCTACGGCGTCTCCGACGTGGGCGTGGGCCTGAGCCTGGGCATGACGCTGATCTTCATGCTGGTCTGCCTCAGCGTCGTCTGGTGGATCTTCAAGACCGGCTGGCGGATGAAGACGTAGAGCGGAGTTCCTCCCCCAAGGGGCAGGGCTATCGCATGTGAGTCATGAGTTTGAGCAAATCCTCATTGGCCCATCTGGCTTTGAGACGTTTGTGGCTGAGGGGGATGTCCTCGGGGTCGCTTCGCAGGACGTTGAGGGCCAAGCGTCTAGCTACAAAAACCGGACATCTTTACAAGCTAGCGACAGCCACAATGGGCTTGGCCCTACGAAGGCCCCTGGGCCACCCGCGCCATGATCTCGCGCCAGTGTTTCAGGGCCAGCATGTGGCCCACGCCTTCAAACACCCGGACCTCGGTGGCGCGTGGACCCAAGTGCTCCAGCACGTCGGGCAGGGAGGTCATGGTGTCCTCGGCGCCCTGCCAGACGATCACCGGCGCGCGCAGGTCGGCGGCGGGCTTGCCGCGGTGCCTTTGGAAAGCCTTGAGCTCGTCGGCCGGCCCGCGGCTCGAACGGGCCATCGCCTCACCCATATAGGCCCAGATGAAATCGACCACCGCCGGATGGGCGTCTACATAGGCCCGATCGCCCGGCGCATAAGACGCGCCGCGCCGCACGGACTCGCGCGTCTGCGCGTGCGAACGACGCAGCCGCAGCACCGCATAGACCGCATCGACCACCCAGGGGTTGGCCTCCATCCGCGCGCGCATGCTCATCATCAGGCTCTGCGAGCGCGCTGACCCCAACGGCCTTGGCGTGCGGGGCGAGCACAGCAGCACCATGTCGGCGCGTGCGCCCAACCGGGCGGCGGTGTGCAGGGCCGATGGCGCGCCGGACATCACCGCGCCCAACGAAACCGTGTCCAGGCCCAGGTTGTCGCAGAGGTCCACCACGTCATTGGCGATCGCCTCGAAGCCATATTCGGCGAGCGAATCGGACTGGCCGAATCCCGGCCGCTCCGGGGTGACGATGCGCAGGCCATGTTCCCGGGCAATGGCCTGGGCGCCGGGCGGCAACAGGCTCGACCCCAGACCCTCGTGGAACCACAAAAGGGGTCGCCCGCCTGGGTCGCCATAGTCCCGGTAGCCGATCCTGCGCCGGTCCTGGAGGGTGAAGACCCGCACAGGCGGCGCGTCAGCCAGCACCCGCGACAGATCCGTCGCCCCCGCCTGGACGTCCAACGCGCCCGCCACCGCGCTCAATTCCGTCAGCGTCCTGACCAGTTCGCTCTGTCGCTGGAGGCCCATTTTGTCGAAGATCGCCCGAAGCTGGTTGCGCACCGTGTTGATCTTCACGCCGAGGTGGTCGGCCGCCTGCTGCAGCGACAGGCCCTCGCGCAGCTTGCGCGCCAGCCGCACCTCGGCCTCGGTCAGGCCGAAGCTCTGCTGCACCCCCAGCCACAGTCGCGACGCCGCGTCCGGGGCCGGAAACACCAGGGCCACGGCGCCGCTCAGACTTGTCGCGCGCGACCCGGCCCCGCCAAGACGCGCGACCAAGCTGGCGGCCGGCGTCGCATAGGCAAAGCAGGGACCTTCGCCGCCGGTGCGGTCGAGCCGCAGCACCACCTGTCCGGCGCCGCCGCGCACCTGCGCCAGCGCCAGGCGCGCGGCCTCGGCATTGGCTGGAC
>JANXXA010000255.1 GCA_025350885.1 Phenylobacterium sp. | reverse complement strand
CCGGCGCGCGAAGCCTCGCGCGCAAGAACCAATCGCCCCCCTTCAACCCCTAGATAAGTACGCGGTTGCGGTGGCGGTAGATCACCTAAAGGAAGCGACCCGAGTGTCCTACTGCGTTAGTGGGACTTTCTAGTCGTGGATGTGGGCGCCATCAAGGCGATGGAATCTCATCTGGCGTGCAGCAAAGCTCGCGGCGGCGCGTGGGCTGGGCTCAGGAAAACAGCTTGCGAAAGCTCAAGCGGATCGTCCGGCCTGACGGGTCGATATAGTCGGGCTGATAGCCGACCGGGGTGGTGCCGCTGGCGTCGTGCACCGCGATCCGCCGGTCAAACAGGTTGCTCACCGACAGCGAGACCCGCGCGCCGCGCAGCCAGGGCGCGGTTTCCAGCAGGGTCTTGCGCTGGCTGAGGTCAGCGAAGAGCCGCAGGTTGACCTTGGCGATGTCGGAAAAGGCAAGGTCGCCGCTGGCCGCGCCCGCGCCGCCGCGGACCGAGGTCGCGCTCTTCCAGTCGGCGCTGAGCGAAGCGCCGAAGCCACGTTCGGCGATCCCCGCCTGAGCCTCGATCTCGTGCCGTGGCAGTCCGCCGAAAGCGCCGGCCGCCGCGCCGTTCAGATAGTCCAGCACCGGCCCGCCCGGTCGCACGCTCACCCGGTCCTCAAGGATCACGGTGTGATAGAGGGAAAACCGCAGTCGGCCGTCCTGGGCGCCGCCTCGCCCCCCACCGCCCGGATATCCGCCCGCGAACCCGCCGCTTGCAGAACCTCCAGGGGGTCCTCCCGCGTCCGGCGCGCCGCCGAAGCCGGGCGGGCGGCGGGGCCCGGCCGGTCCGCCGCGGGCCGCCGTCGCCGGGCCGATGGGCCGCGAATAGTTCACGCCCCAGCGCAGTTCGCCCCGGTCCTCCCCCGCGAAATTCACCGGCCGATAGTCGATCTGGACAAGTTCGCCCTGAGGGTTGCGGAGAAAGCGACCGGGGAACGCCGCCTCGATGTCGGCGGTGGCGGCGGGGAACGTGGCGATCGGGTTGCGGATCCGGCTCTTCAGGTAGTTGGTGGTGAAGGTCAGGTCCCGGGCGGCGTAGGGCTTGAAGTTGAGCTTCAGGCTGGTGACGTCGCGGTCGTCGCCGATCAGCCGCGTGTTGCCGCCATCGACCTGGGTGACGTCGACCGTCCGGCCGGTGGCGAAGTCGAAGATCCGAACGCCGGGCGTCAGCACCGCCGGCGCCCCCAGCTGCTGCTGGGTCGGCGCGGCTTCGTCATGCGTACGCGAGGCGACCAGGCTCAAGGCCGCCACCGGCCGCCAGTTCAGGCCATAGCCAAGACTGATCAGGGTTCCGAAGTCCGACAGCCGGTCGATGGCCACATTGGCGTTGGCCGAGAGCTCGCCCAGCCCGGAGAGGACACCGGCGCGCCGGCTGGCCAGGGGGGCGTCGAAGCTGGCCATCAGGTTCACGTCGTTGCGCGACAGTTCGGCCGACTGGGTGATGCCAAGCCGTTGGGAGTCCGAGCTCAGCGCGCTGTCCGTCACTCCGATCCTGACGCTGGCGCGCACCGGACCTGCGGGGACGTTGAACAGCGGGCCGGAGGCGACGACCTGAAGATTGCCGCTGTCGGAGATCGAATGCCCGGTGCTCTGAGGCTTGGGCGCCAGCAGATTGGTGGGCAGCGGGCCGAACGGATTGACCCCGGCCGTCCGGGCGTCGAGCGCGGCCTGCAGGGCGGTGGCGTCCACGCCGGTGTCGCTGGCCGACCGGGTGTCGGCATGGTCGTAGGCGCCGGCCAGCGACAGTCGCCAGGCGGTCAGGTCACGGGCAAGCGTCACGCCCAGATGTCCGTTCCAGCTGTCGACCTGCTGGCGCAGCGGGCCGAAGCCATCGATCAGCCGGTTCACCGCAACCGTGGTCCCGAACGGCGAGAAGGGATCTCCGGCGGGAACCGCCAGGACAATCCCCGGCAATCCTCTGAGCGCATCACTGCTGCTGGCCTCCAGGGTGGCGTTCACGCTGGCCGCGATATTGGCGAAGATCGTCCGGCTGAAGACCCCGTTGACGGCGACCTTGCGGGTTTCCGGCGTCAAGGTGCGCAAGCCGCGAACGTCCGTCGCATTGGAACGCCCGGCGGTGGCGGCGAAGTCGGCCAGGGTGGGCGTGGCGCCGGCCGACAGGGCGGGGACGGCGGCCAGTGTCACCGGGCGGCCGGCCAGCGCGCTCAGCGCCGGGTCGATCTCGCCTCCGGGGCTCACGGCGGTGACATTGCCGACGAGGTCGAAGGCCCGCCCGGCCGCCAAGGAGGTAAGATTGCGCTCGGCCTCGGTGAGCGCGGCGGTGCGGCTGACCTTCAGGTCGAGGTTCAGTCGATTGTCGCCGGCGATGCGCGCCAGGCCAAGCTCCGCCGACTGGCCAGCCTGACCGCCCGCCGTCGGCCCGCCACCGCTGGCTTCGAGCGTTTCGGCGCGAAACCGGGGCTTCAGGACGAAATTGATCACCCGCTGGTCGGCCGAGAAGCCGTATTTGAGCGCAGCCTCCTCGGGCAGGACATCGACGCGGGCGATGGCTTCGGGGGGCAGGTCGCGGAGTTCGCCGAAGCCGGAAATGCGGTGGCCGTTCAGCAACACCACCGGTCCGCCCCCACCTGCGCCTCGGCCACGATCGCTGCGGGTCTGGGGCGCCAGCTCGGCCAACAGGTCGGAGATCGAGGACACGCCATAGGACGCGACGTCCGACGGGGTGAGCTGCAACTCGGCCTTGATATCGCCGATGACCGCCCCCGGCTCGACCGGACGCTCGGCGGTGACCACCAGTTCGGAAATCGTGTCGGCCCTGGGTGCGACGGTCGCTGGCGCTTCCGCGGCGCGCGCGGCGGCCCCACTGGCCAGCAGCATCGCCACCAGACCGGCCCGCCGCGCGGGGTGCTTGAAATGGACGCTCACGACGCTGGGGATCCTGGCTGCCATCCGGCGGGACGGATGGGCGACAGGTCGGTGATCGGATCGTTCAAATCAGGGCGGGATTGTTGCGCCGCGGTCACCTGTGTTGTCGCCGCTACAGCTTGCCGAGGCCGGCTTCGAGCGCGGTCATGTCGGGCGGCAGTGGGCTCTCGAACCGCAGGGCCTCGCCGGTGACCGGGTGGCGGAAGCCGAGGATCTGGGCGTGCAGCGCCTGGCGCACGAGCCCGGCCTCGGTGATCGCCGCGCGCACCTTCTCGGCCGGAGGCCCCGAGCCGTAGGTGGCGTCCCCCAGGCAAGGCGCGCCCTGCGACGCCAGATGAACCCGGATCTGGTGGGTCCGGCCGGTCTCCAGGCGACAGGCGACGCGGGCCGCCAACGGCCTGTCCGTCGGCCCGAACAGCCGCTCGACGGCATAGTGGGTGACGGCGTGGCGGCCGCCGGACTTCACCAGGGCCATCTTCTTGCGGTCGTGGGTCGAGCGCGCGATGGCGCCTTCGATGGTTCCCTGGCGGGCGCGCGGCGCGCCCCGGGTCAGCGCCACATAGACCCGGTCGATATCGTGGGCGGCGAACAGCGCCGAAAGTCCCTGGTGCGCGGCGTCGGTCTTGGCGGCCACCATGACCCCGGAGGTGTCCTTGTCGAGCCGGTGGACGAAGCCGGGCCGCGCGACGCCGCCGATCCCGGAAAGGCTCGCGCCGCAATGGTGGAGAAGGGCGTTGACCAGGGTGCCGCGCAAGGTTCCAGGCGCCGGATGAACGGCCATCCCCGCCGGCTTGTCGATGACGATCAGGTGCGCGTCTTCGTAGAGCACCCTCAGCGGGATCGCCTCGGGCGCCGGTTCGGCGGCGACCGGCGCGGGGATTTCGATCCGGTAGTCGCCGGGCTGAGCCTTGGCCGAGGCGTCGGCCAGGGGCGTTCCGCCATGGCTGACCCGCCCCTGGGCGATCAGCGCCTGCAGGCGGGCGCGCGACAGCTCCGGGGCCAGGCCCGCCAGCACCTTGTCGATCCGGCCGCCGGCGGCCTCCGGGGAAAGGGTGACGAGCCGCACGCCAAGCCCTTCGGCCTCAGCCTCGAGGTCTTCCGGATCGTCCCGGCCGGACATCTCAGTCCTTCGCGCTTTCCTCGCGGCCGGTGATCGATCCGTCGGTGAAGAGGTATTCCTTCAGCTGCTCGGCGACCTCCGCATCGTTGCGGCGCATCCACTCCAGCACCATCGAGGCGTGTTCGAGCTCCTCGCGGGCGTTGTGCAGCAGGATCGCCTTGAGGCTGGGATCGTCGCAGTCGTCGGCGCGCTGGCGGTACCAGTCGACGGCTTCGAACTCCTCCATCAGCGAGGTGATCGCATAGTGCATATTCAGGGTCTCCCGACGCAGTTTCTCGCGCGGGACATGCAGGACTTCACTGGACACGGGTCGTCACTCTCCTGTGGTATCTGTCCCGTAGATACAGGGGCGCGGCGACAAGCGCGAGACGGGGAGCAAATCTATGCGGATCGACAGGCGCGGGGTCCTGGCCCTGCTCGGCCTTGGCGCGGCGGCGCCGGCCTCGCGGGCGGCGGCAAAGACGCAAGGGGCGTTCCATCACGGCGTCGCCTCGGGTGATCCCCTGCAGGACCGGGTGATCCTGTGGACCCGCATCACCCCGGGCGACGGCGGCGACATCGACTACCGCTGGCGGCTCGATCCGGTGGGCGGAAAGGGCGGCGGCAAACGCGGCGTCGGCGTCACCGGCCCGGACCGCGACTACACGGTGAAGGTCGATGTGAACGGTCTCGATCCCGGCCGGGCCTACAGTTTCCGGTTCGAGGTGGACGGCGCGACGTCCCCAGTGGGTCACACCCGCACCCTGCCGCAGGGACCGACCAAGGACGCGGTGCTCGCCGTCTGCACCTGCTCGCTCTATCCCAATGGCTATTTCAACGCCTATGGCGCCATCGCCGCCCTGCCGCGCGTCGACGCGGTGATCCACCTGGGCGACTATATCTATGAGTACGGGGGGCCGGGCACCTATGGGATGGACAGTGCGGTGGCCGGCGAGCGGCCGCACGATCCGCCGCACGAGTGCCTGACCCTGGCGGACTACCGCCGCCGCCACGCGCAATACAAGACCGACCCGCAACTTCAGGCCGCCCACGCCCGCGCGCCCTGGATCGTCGTCTGGGACGACCACGAGACGGCCAATGACAGCTGGATGGGCGGCGCCGAGAACCACCAACCCCTGGCCGAGGGCGACTGGAACGTCCGCAAAGCCCAGGCCATCAAGGCCTATTACGAATGGATGCCGATCCGCGAGCCGGAGGGTGGCGGCTTTGCCATCAACCGCATTTTCGACTTCGGCGACGTGGCCAGCCTGTTCATGCTGGAGACCCGGCTGACCGCCCGCGACCAGCAGCTGACCTACGATCGCGACCTGCCCAAGGCGCCGACCCCGGCCGATGTGGCGGCGTTCAAGCACAGGCTGGCCGATCCGGCGCGCAAGATGATGTCGGCCGGCCAGGAGGCGTGGCTCGGCAAGGCGATGACCGAATCGGTCAAGGCCGGGACGCGCTGGCAGGTGCTGGGCAACGAGGTGGTGATGGCCCGGCTGTTCACTCCGCCGCTGCACACGTTCATGACCGGCCCGGCCTATGCCAAGGCGGTGGCCGAGCTGTCGCACAACGGCCAGACCCGGGTCGCCCGGCTGGAGGCCAATGCCGCGCTGGGCCTGCCCTGGGGGACGGACATGTGGGACGGCTATCCCGCTGATCGCCAGCGGCTCTACGGCCTGATCGGCAAGGCCCGCGCCAACGCCATTGTGCTGGCCGGCGACAGCCACGCCTTCTGGGCCAACGAGCTCTGGGACGCCGAGGCCGGCGGGCGCCGCGTGGCGGTGGAGTTCGGCGCGCCGGGGATCACCAGTCCGGGACCCGGCGAAAGCATCGCGGCCTTTCCGCTGGGCGAGGCCTTCGTCAGACACAACCGCGAGGTTAAGTTCAACAACCAGACGGCCAAGGGCTTCGTCCTGCTGACCCTGACCCACACGCAGGCAACCGCGCAGATGATGGCGGTCTCGACCATCCGCGAGAAGGCGTTCACGACCAGATCCATCGCCGCCTGGCGCGCCACACGAGGGCCGGGCGGGGTGTCAGGGCTGAAGGCGGTCTAGCGCGGGGCAAGGGCCAGCCGGACGCCGAAGGCCAGAAACACGCCGCCGGTCAGCCGGTCGAGCCAGCGGACGACGCTGGCCCGCCGGAGTGCGCCGGCGATAGGCCGCGTGGCGCCGATCAGGCAGGCCGACCAGCCAAGGCCCAGCGCCGCATGGATCACCGCCAGCAGGAAGATGAACGGCGCCGGCGCGACGCCGGCCGGCAGGAACTGCGGCAGGAACGAGATGTAGAACACCCCGACCTTGGGGTTCAGCAGGTTGGTGAGCAGCCCCCGCCGCAGCCAGGCGAAGTCACTCTCGGCCGATAGCGCGCCGGCCGCGATGTCGAACCCGTCACGCGGCTTGAGGATCAGGCCCAGGCCCAGCCAGACGAGGTAGGCCGCCCCCGCCCACGTCAGCACCGAGAAGGCCAGGCTGGACGCGGCGAGCAGGGCGCCGAGGCCGAGCGCCACCGCCGCGCCCCAGACCAGGCAGCCGCTGGTGATGCCCACGGCGGCGAGCGCCGCGCGCCTGGGCCCCTCGACGGCGGCGGTGCGCAGGATCAGCGCGGTGTCGAGGCCAGGGGTCAGGGTCAGCAGCCCCGCGGCGACCAGATAGGCCGCCAGCGCCTGAGCAAGGGTCACTGCCGCGCCACCAGCCCGCCGTCCTCGATGACGCGATAGAAGCACGATCGCGCGCCGGTATGGCAGGCGCCGCCATCCCCCTGAGGCCGGACCTTCAGCCAGACGCAGTCCTGGTCGCAGTCGATGCGCGTCTCGACCACCTGCTGGACCTGACCGGACGTGGCGCCCTTGCGCCAGAGTTCGTTCCGCGAGCGGCTGAAGTAGTGCGCCTCGCCGGTGGCGAGCGTGGCGGCCAGCGCCTCGGCGTTCATCCAGGCGAACATCAGCACCTCGCCGGTGTCGGCGTGGGTGGCGACCGCGGCGATCAGGCCGGCGGCGTCGAAGCGGGGACTGAGCGTCCCGCCGTGCTCCAGGGCGTGCGTGTCGGGGGCCGTGGGGAAGGTCGCGGTCATGTCAGGCCGCCAGGAACGGTCTCACGCCCAGGGCGCGAAGGGCGTTCAACGTCAGATCCAGGGTCGCGCCCTTGCCCGAGAGGATGCGGCGCACAGTCTTCTCGTCGCGCCCCAGCCGTTCGGCCAGGCCAACCTTGGACAGTCCCTGGTGCGCCATCTCGGCCACCAGCAGCACACGGGCGGCGAGGCGGGGGTCCAACGCAATGGCCACTTCGCCGGCCCCCGGCTTACGGGGCGGCGGCAGATCGCGACCGGCGAGCAGATAGCCCTCGATCACCACTGCCAGCGCGTCGGCCGCCTGGGCTTCCGCGTCGGCGCGATCCGCCGCGCCGGTAATGGCTTCCGGCAGGTCGGCAAACGTGACCAAGAAGTCGCCCGGTTCGATCTCTGAAATCCGAGCGGGAAAAGCGATCGGGGTCATGGCGTAAAGGCGTCCTTCGGAAGACCCAGCTGTTCGAGCATGGCGCGGTGAAGCGAACGCCCGATCTCGCCGGAGCGGATCGTTGTGAACTGTGCGCCGACATAGACCCGTCCGTGACCGCCCTTGCCGCGCGCGGCATCATAGCGCGGAGCCGGCAAGTTCTGGTCGCGGCAATAGATCCGCAAAGCGCGGAGAAATTGATCGCGATTCACGCCCTAGGATCGGACATATTTGTCCGAATTGCAAGCCTTTTGCCGCACGGTCCGTGTTGGCAAAGGAACCCGGGGAATTTAAGTCTGCGAGAGCCGCCCGTCAGCCCACCGCGTCAAACTCATGCCGAAACCCCGGCGCCCAGCCTGCACGGAATGATCAAGTTATTTCCGGTTCACGAAGTCCAGGAAGCGTTGGCGCAGGGTCGGGTCGGTCTTGAAGACGCCGGTGAACTGGGTGGTGATGGTCGAGACGTGACGGTGGTGGACGCCGCGGGTGGACATGCACTGATGGTTGGCGTCGATCAGCACCGCGACGCCGGCCGGGCGCAGGCTGTCGGTGATGGAATCGCAGATCTGCTGGGTCATGGTCTCCTGGGTCTGGAGACGCTTGGCGAAGATCTCGACAACCTTGGCCAGCTTGGAGATGCCGACCACCCGGTTGGTGGGCATATAGGCCACATAAGCCTTGCCGAGGAACGGGGCCATGTGGTGCTCGCAGTGGCTCTCCACCTCGATCTCGCGCAGCATGACGATGTCGTCATAGCCCTGCACGTCCTCGAAGGTGCGCGAGAGCTCCTTGGCGGGGTCGAGGTTGTAGCCCTCGAACCATTCGCCATAGGCGTCGACGACGCGTCTGGGGGTGTCGATGACGCCCTCGCGGCGGGGATCGTCCCCGGCCCAGGCGATCAAGGTGCGCACCGCTTCCATCGCGTCCTCGCGGGAGGGGCGCTTCACGGCGTCAAGATCAAGGTCGGTTCCGACCAGGGTTCGGTCGCGGATGGCGTCCATGGCGTGTGAGCGTTCTTTCCAGGGCTGAGTTGCGCCGGGACGAAGGTCCCAGGAATTACGCGTGGCCACCCTTACGTCCGGCGGGTTTCATCGGGATGGTTCCCGTGGCGCCCCGTTCCGGTGATCTGTATATGGGCGCAACCCGCATCCGGGCAACCGTAACCCTGCGTCAGTTTCCAACCTATGTCGCTCACCCTCTATGACACCCTGGCCCGCCAGAAGCGGCCGTTCGTCCCGGCTGACCCCCGGCGGGTGACGATGTATGTGTGCGGCCCGACGGTCTACAATTACAGCCAC
>JANXXA010000240.1 GCA_025350885.1 Phenylobacterium sp. | reverse complement strand
GCCGCGCCTGCGGCCCTCGACGGTGAAGGTGTCCAACGGCACAGCGGCCGATTCGCCCACCTTCTGAATCGAGAAGCCAAGCTCGACGATATCCGGCAGATCCTCGGCGCTCAGGCCGTAGAAGCCGGGCCGCGCCGCATGAGCATCCGCCAGCTCGCGAAAGCGCCACAGCAGTTCCAGACGCTCCTCGCGCCGCCCGACGGGACCGCCGAGCGCCATCCAGGTGCGACCGCGGACACCGAACATCAGGAAGCTGTCTCCGGAGGCGGAAAACAGGAACCGCTTGTCACCGAGCAACGCCAGGTTGGACCCCGGCTCGGCCACCTCTGCCCTGGCCAGGACGGAGCGGACGCGCTGGAACTCCGGGTCCGCTTCCCCGACCACCGGCGGTGTCGCGGCCGTGGCGAACAGCCGCCAGACCCCGAAGGCGAAGAGACCCAGCGCCGCGCCCGCCCAGGCGCGCATGGCGCGCGCGGCGTCGGCATCGGCCATCACCCGCCACCACGGGCGGTCGGCATAGTCGGAATGCTGGAAGGTCCACAGGCCCAGCAGGCCCGTCCCAATCACCGCACAGGCCGCCGAGAGCAGCCAGCCTGGCGTGATGTCCATTCGCGTCAACCGCGACGAGCGCGGAAACGCGCCGCGGAAGGGGGCCAGGAGAACGGCGAGAACGCCAAGCGCGGCGGTCTCCTCCCAGTTGAACCCCTTGAGCAGCGCCAGGCTGGCGGCCAGGACCAGGGCTCCCAGGGTCGCGGCCCAGGCCGCATCAAGCCGCGCCCGCAAGCCGAACGCCAGCATCACCAGCACCAGGCCGAGGATCGAGGACAGAAAGTGCGCCGCCTCGATAAGATAGACCGGGGTGAACTGGATCAGCCGCATGAACCGGGCCGGCGCTGACGGGGTAGCGCCCGAGGCCAGCAGCATCACGCCCGCCGCCAGCGTCAGCAGCGCGGCGGTCACCGGCGCGGCGGCGAACACGGCCGGGCGAAGGTCTCTCAGAAAGCGCATCGCACCCCGTAGGTCTGCCCATCGAAGGCGCCATATAGCCGCAATTCGCCGCCCATCGGCGCCGCAAACGTCGGGTTCGTCGCGCTTGCTCTCACAGGGTCCCGCGCTAAGGTGCCGCCAACTCTCTTCTGTAGGAGGCCGGAGCCCGACGATGGCTGATTTTGGCGCGACGGACCTCGAAGCCATGCGCACGCAGGTTCGCGCGGAACTCGCGGCGGCCTATCCGGCGGAACTGCGCGACCCTGGCGCCCGAACCGATCCCGAAGCGGTCTGGGGCGGACGCGCCTTTGAAGGCTCCGAAGATCCGCAGACAGTCTGGATGCGTCGCGCCGCCGAGAAGGGCTGGACCGCGCCGACCTGGCCCAAATCCTATGGCGGTGGCGGCCTTGGAGCTGAGGAAGCTCGGGTCCTGGCCCAGGAGATGGCCGCCGGCCGCTATCGTCCGCCGCTGCTCTCCTTCGGCATCTGGATGCTGGGTCCGGTGCTGCTGGAATACGCCACCGAAGACCAGAAGCGCCAACACATGCCGCGCATCGTCAAGGGCGAGATCCGCTGGTGTCAGGGCTACTCGGAGCCCGGCGCCGGCTCTGACCTGGCCAGCCTGGCTACCAAGTGCGAAGACAAGGGCGACCACTGGCAGATCGACGGCCAGAAGGTGTGGACCAGCTATGCCGACAAGGCTGACTGGTGCTTCTGCCTGGTGCGGACGGACGCCACAAAGAAGCACGAGGGCATCTCGTTCGTGCTGATCGACATGCGCACGCCGGGCGTTGAGACGCGGCCGATCCAGCTGATCTCCGGCGAGAGCCCGTTCTGCGAGACGTTTTTCACCGGGGTGAGGATTCCCAAAGCCAACCTCGTCGGCAAGATTAACGGCGGGTGGGAGATCGCAAAACGCCTGTTGCAGTATGAGCGGCAGAACATCTCGGCCGGGTTCGGCGACGGGGGCTCGGTGGGCGGCGGCGCGGCGGGCGACCTGGGCGAGGTGGCCAAGAGCTATGTCGGGCTGGACGCGAACGGGCGGCTGGCGGATCTCGATCTGCGTCGCAGGATCACCGTGAACAAGATGGACTTTCAGGCGCTGCGCCAGACCATCCGGCGGACGGCGGCGGAATCGCGGGCGGCCAATGGTCCGAGCGCGGCGACCTCGATCATCAAATACGCGGCCGCCGAGTTCGCCAAGGAACGCTCCGAACTGATGGTCGAGGCCATGGGCGACCAGGGCCTGGGCTGGGACGGCGAGAGCTTCAGCCAGCCCGAGATCATGGCGGTGCGCGGCTGGCTTCGGGCCAAGGCCAACTCCATCGAGGGCGGCACGTCAGAGGTCAATCTGAACGTGATTTCCAAGCGGGTGCTGGGGTTGCCGGACCCGAAGTAGAAAGTTTGAGCGGCGGTCTATTCTGGCCGGCGTTTGCGGTGAGACGTTTCGAAGGCAAGATTTGCATGGCGGATTCTGGGGCGGATTTTGGCGGCGATGCTGAGGCTTTCCGAGCCGAGGCGCGGACATGGCTCGAAAAGAACTTCCCCCTGGTCCTGGCGCAGGACCCGGCGGCTCAACTCGCCAAGCTGCAGGCGATGCCGGAGAGCCCCGAGGCGACGGCCTGGCGCAAGGCGCTGGGCGCCAAGGGCTGGGGCGCGCCGACCTGGCCGAAGGAGGTCGGCGGCGGCGGCCTCAGCCGCGCCGAGGCCAAGGTGCTGGCGCAGGAGATGACGGCGATCGGCGCCCGCAACCCGATCGGCGGCATGGGCATCTCGTTCTTCGGCCCGACGCTCCTGGAGTACGGCTCCGAAGCGCTGAAGGCGCAGCACTTCCCCGGCATTGTGAACGGCGACGTCTGGTGGTGTCAGGGCTACTCAGAGCCAGGCGCCGGATCCGACCTGGCGGGCCTGCAGACCCGGGCC
>JANXXA010000238.1 GCA_025350885.1 Phenylobacterium sp. | reverse complement strand
TAGACGGTTTTCCACGGCGGAAACGTTTGCGGGAGCAGCCGCCACGGAACATCCCGCCGCATAACCTGGGTGAGATCGTCGACGCCTGTCTGGCCTATGTCGACGATCCGGATGTTACCCTCGAGGCGCTGCTCGATATCGTGCCCGGACCCGACTTCCCCACCGGTGGCGAGATCATCGGCCGGACCGGCGCTCGGCTGGCGCTGATGACCGGCCGGGGCTCGGTGATCATGCGCGGTCAGGCCTCCATCGAGGAGATCCGCAAGGATCGCGAAGCGATCATCATCCATTCAATCCCTTATCAGCTGAACAAGGCGGGCCTGGTCGAGCGCATCGCTGAACTGGTGCGTGAGAAGCGGATCGAGGGCATTTCCGATCTGCGTGACGAAAGTGATCGCCAGGGGATGCGCATCGTCATCGAGATGAAGCGCGATGCTTCGCCCGACGTGCTGCTGAATCAGCTCTACCGGCATACCCCGCTGCAGTCCTCGTTCGGCGTGAACATGCTGGCGCTGAACCGCGGCCGGCCGCTGCAGATGGGCCTGCTGGACATGGTCACCGCCTTCGTGGATTTCCGCGAAGAGGTGGTGGTTCGCCGCACCAAGTTCGAACTCTCGAAATCCCGGGATCGTGGCCATGTGCTGGTCGGCCTGGCCATTGCCGTGGCCAACATCGACGAGTTCATCCAGATCATCCGTTCGTCCAAAGATCCGGCGGAGGCCCGTGAGCGCCTGGTCGCCAAGGACTGGCCGGCAGGCGACATGCTGCCGCTGGTCGAGCTGATCGCCGACCCGCGCACCCTGGTGATCGATGGTGTCCTGATCCGGCTTTCGGACGAACAGGCCCGCGCTATCCTGGCCCTGACGCTCTCACGCCTGACCGGGCTCGGCCGGGACGAGATCTTCGGTGAAGCCCAGACCCTGGCCGACGCCATCCAGGCCTATCTGGCGCTGTTGGCCTCGCGCGCGGCGATCATGGCCATCGTCCGTGAGGAGCTTGTCGAGGTCCGCGCCGCCTTCGCCGTGCCCCGCCGCACCGAAATCGTCGACGGCGATGCCGACGTCGAGGACGAGGACCTGATCGTCCGCGAGGACATGGTCATCACCGTCACCCACGGCGGCTATGTGAAGCGCACGCCGCTGTCGATTTATCGGACCCAGAAGCACGGCGGCAAGGGTCGCTCGGGGATGGCCACCAAGGACGAGGATGCGGTTACTCGCGTCTTCTCCGCCAACACCCACACGCCGATGCTGTTCTTCTCCAGCGGCGGCAAGGCCTACAAGCTGAAGGTCTGGCGGCTGCCGGTCGGTACGCCGACCTCGCGCGGCAAGGCGTTTGTCAATCTGCTGCCGATCGAGCCCGGCGAGAGCATCACCTCGATCCTGCCGCTGCCCGAGGACGAGGCCAGCTGGGATCAGTTCGACGTGATGTTCGCCACCCGCTCGGGCGGCGTCCGGCGCAACAAGCTCTCCGACTTCATTGACATCCGCCGCAACGGCAAGATCGCCATGAAGCTGGATGAAGGCGACGCGATCATCGGGGTCGGCGTCTGCAACGCCCAGGTCAACGACATCCTGCTGACCACGGCGTTGGGTCGCTGCATCCGGTTCCCGACCGAGGACGTGCGGGTGTTCGCTGGCCGCGATTCCACCGGCGTGCGCGGCGTCCGCCTGGCGGGCGGCGACAGCGTGATCTCCATGGCCATCCTGCGCGCGGTCCCCGCGACCCCGGCCGAGCGGACGGCCTACCTGAAGCACGCCCGGCTGATGCGGACCGCCGCTGAGGGCGAGGATGGCGATGAGGCGACCGTCACCGACGACGATGAGGCCGAAGGTGAAGACCAGGTCAGCCTGACGCCGGACCGGATCGCCGAGCTCGGGGCGGCGGAGGAGATCATCCTGACGGTCTCTACCGAGGGCTTCGGCAAGCGGACCTCGGCCTATGAATTCCGGCGGACAGGGCGGGGGGGACAGGGTCTGCTGGCTCAGGACCTGACCCGGAAGGGCGGCAGGCTCGCGGCGTCGTTCCCGGTCGAGGAGAGCGACCAGATCCTGATGGTCACCGACCAGGGCCAGCTGATCCGCACGCCGGTTCGCAAGGTTCGCCTCGCCAGCCGCAATACCCAGGGGGTCATCGTCTTCCGGACCGCCGAGAACGAGCATGTGGTCTCGGTTGAGCGGCTGGCCGACACCGGTGAGGACGACGAGACGGTCGATGACGAGGGCGCCGGGGACGGCGGGGCGCCCGAAGATGGCGCCGCCCCGGAAGCGTAGAGGGTGCAGCGGGCGAAGAGGTGTCCCCGACGATTTTCCCCTTGCCAGAACGCCGCGCCACGGCGAAAGGCGAGAATAGGCAGTTGGGGGACCAAACCGCATGATCCGTGTCGGGCTCTATCCGGGCACATTCGACCCGATCCACAACGGCCACACCGACATCATCGGGCGCGCCGTAAAGCTGGTGGACAAGCTGGTGCTGGGCGTCGCCATCGACACCGGCAAGGCGCCGATGTTCGATCTCGACGAGCGGGTGGCGATGGTCGAGGAGGCGGTGGCGCCTTTCCGCAGTTCCACCGAGATCGTCGTGCAACCCTATGGCGGCCTGACCACACATTTCGCGCATCAGATCGGCGCGGGGATCATGGTCCGCGGCCTGCGCGCCATGGCGGACTTCGAGTTCGAGTTCGCGATCACCGCGATGAACCAGCAACTCGATCGCAACATCGAGACCGTGTTTCTGATGGCCGATCCCCGTCACCTGGCGATCGCCTCGCGGCTGGTGAAGGAGATCGCCATGCTGGGCGGCGAAGTGGCCAAGTTCGTCAGCCCCAGCGTCCGCGACCGGCTGGCGGCCAAGGCCGGTCGCTGATCGGCTCGCTGGCGTCGCGGCCCCCGTCCGGTTACGAGTGAAGCCATGAGAACAGTCCTGCTCGCCGCCGCCGTTGCGGCCGTTGCCGTTACCGCGTTCGCGGCGCCAAAGCCGCCCGCGCGCCCTGCCACAGCCGCGCCCGCCAAGCCGGCGGGGCCCGCCGCGCCGGCCGCTGTGGATTGGCGCAGTCCCGATCCCAACGATGTGCTGGTGATCGACACCAACAAGGGCCGTATCCTGGTCGAGATGCTGCCCGAGGTGGCGCCCAAGCACGTGGCCCAGGTGCGCGCCCTGGCGCATGAGGGGTTCTACGACGGCCAGCGCTTCTTCCGGGTCATCGACAAGTTCATGGATCAGACCGGCGACCCGCAGAACAACGGCCAGGGCGGATCATCGAAACCCAACCTGGCCGCCGAATTCACCTTCCGCCGGGGCTCCGACCTGCCGTTCGTGATGGCTGCGGATCAGACCGTGGCTGAGGTCGGCTTCATCAAGTCGTTGCCGGTCATGAGCCAGTCGATGATGCTTGCCGCCATGACCAAGGACCAGAAGGTCACCGCATGGGGGCTCTATTGCCAAGGGGTGATGGGCATGGCGCGCGACAGCACCCCGGACTCCGCCAACAGCCAGTTCTTCCTGATGCGCTACCCCTATCCGTCGCTGGACAAGAACTATACGGCCTGGGGCCGGGTCATCGCCGGGCTGGACGTGGTCCGTGACATCAAGGCGGGCGAGCCGGTCGCCGACCCGCAGGACCGGATGGAGCATGTCCGCCTGCTGGCCGACATCCCCGAGGCAAGCCGCCCTAAGATCCGGGTGATCGACCCCAAGGGCCCCTGGTTCCGGGCCGAGATCGTCCGCGTTCGCGCCGCCAAGGGCGCCGACTTCACGGCCTGCGATATTGAAATTCCTGCTGAGGTAAAATGATGGACTCCGAAAACACCCTGATCCTGCACCTGGCCGGCGGCCCCGTGACCATCAAGCTGCGCCCTGACCTGGCGCCCCAGCATGTGGCGCGGATCAAGGAACTGGCGCGCGAAGGCTTTTACGACGGCGTGGTCTTCCACCGGGTGATCCCGGGCTTCATGGCTCAGGGGGGTGACCCGACGGGCACCGGGTCAGGCGGATCGCCCAAGCCGAACCTGCCGGCGGAGTTTTCCAAGGAACCGCACGTTCGCGGGGTCTGCTCGATGGCGCGGACGGCCAATCCGAACTCGGCCAACAGCCAGTTCTTCATCTGCCTCGACGACGCCCGGTTCCTGGACAGCCAATATACCGTCTGGGGCGAGGTCACCGAGGGCATGGATCACGTTGACGCCTTGCCGAAGGGGGAGCCGCCGCGCGACCCCGGCGCCATCGTCTCGATGAAGGTCGCCGCCGACGCCTGACGCCACATCGGCCGCAGGACACCGAACTCGGGTTAACAGACTACAAATTTTCTCTGTCATCCCGGCCGCAAGCCTGCGCACGCAGGCTGAAGCGCCGGGACCCAGAGTCCAGCGCACGCCGTTCTGGGTCCCGGCGCGGCCTTTCAGGCCATCCGGGATGACAGGATTTGGGGGTGTTCCTGACAAATTAACCCAAGTTCGTTGCCCTGACATCGGCCGCTGTCGGCTTGACGGGCGGACCGGTGCGTGCGCCTCACCGGCTTTCCATGCAGCTCGCCGATTTCGACTTCGATCTTCCAGAGGATCGCATCGCGCTGCGGCCCGCGGTCCCGCGCGATGCCGCGCGCCTGTTGCTGGTCGCACCGGGCGAGCCGCTGCGCGACTTAAGCGTCAGCGACCTTCCGGGCCTGCTGCGCGCCGGCGATGTCCTGGTGCTCAATGACACCCGGGTGATCGCGGCCCGGCTGAAGGGCGTGCGCCTGCGCGCGGAGAGCCGGGTGGCCGTCGAGGCGACGTTGCTCAAGCGCCTGTCGGCGCACGACTGGACGGCGCTGATGCGGCCCGGCAAGAAACTGGCCGTGGGCGACCGGGTGTCGTTCGGCGAAAATGCCGACCGCGCCTGCCTGCTGGGCGCGCTCGACGCCGCGGTGCGGGGCAAGGGCGAGGGCGGCGAGGTGACGCTGGGCTTCGACCTGTCCGGACCCGACCTGGACGCGGCCATCGCCGAGCGGGGCGCCATGCCGCTGCCGCCCTATATCGCCGCCAGGCGGGGCGAGGACGAGCGCGACCGGTCCGACTACCAGACAGTCTATGCCCGCGAGGATGGCTCGGTCGCCGCGCCGACGGCGGGCCTGCACTTCACGCCCGAACTGTTTGCCCGGCTGGCGCAAGCCGGCGTCGCCACCGAGTTCGTCACCCTGCACGTCGGCGCCGGCACATTCCTGCCGGTGAAAACCGAGGCGCTCGCCGATCACCCCATGCACGCCGAGTGGGGCGAGGTGGACGCCGCCACGGCTGAACGGCTCAACGTGGCCCGGGCGGCCGGTGGGCGCATCGTCTGCGTCGGCACGACCTCATTGCGGCTTCTGGAATCGGCGACCGACGAGGACGGGACTGTCGGACCCTTCAAGGGCGAGACAGCGATCTTCATCACGCCGGGCTACCGATTCCGCGCCGCCGACGGCTTGATGACCAACTTCCACTTGCCGAAGTCGACCCTGTTCGTGCTGGTCTGCGCGCTTGCGGGTGTGGACGCCATGCGAACGGCCTACGCCCACGCCATCGCCACGGGCTACCGGTTCTACTCCTATGGCGACGCCAGCCTGCTCTGGAAGGCAGGCTGATGGCGGCGTTCCCGTTCACGGTTCTAGCGACCGACGGCGCGGCCCGGACCGGCGTGCTGGCGACCTCGCGCGGGGAGATCCGCACCCCGGCCTTCATGCCGGTGGGCACGGCGGGCACGGTCAAGGCGCTGACCGTCGATCAGGTGGCGGCCAGCGGAGCCGACGTCCTGCTGGGCAACACCTATCATCTGATGCTGCGGCCCACCGCCGAGCGGGTGGCGCGCCTGGGCGGGCTGCATCGGTTCATGCGCTGGGAAAAGCCGATCCTGACCGACTCCGGCGGTTTCCAGGTGATGTCGCTGTCGAACATCTCCAAGGTCACCGAGGAG
>JANXXA010000325.1 GCA_025350885.1 Phenylobacterium sp. | reverse complement strand
CTTCTATGATGCCGAGGGATCGCGGCTGTTCGAGCAGATCTGCGATCTGGCGGAATACTATCCGACCCGCACCGAGATCGCCCTGCTGCGCCGCATCGCCCCGCAGATCGCCGCACTGATCTCGCCCGGCGCGGCGCTTGTGGAGTTCGGCAGCGGGGCCAGCGTAAAGACCCGCGTCCTGCTGGACGCCGCGCCCCAGGTGGCCGTCTACGCGCCCATCGACATCAGCCGCGCAGCCCTTGATGACGCCGCAGCCGCGATAGGCCGCGACTATCCGAACCTGCTTGTCGCCCCGCTGCTGGAGGACTTCACCCGCGCCATCTCCCTGCCGGAGGCGGCGCACGACCGGCCGGTGACCGGCTTTTTCCCAGGCTCGACGATCGGCAATTTCACGCCGGATGAGGCCCGCGCTTTCCTGGCTGGAGCACGTCATTCGCTGGGGCCAGGTGCGCGTTTTCTGGTGGGGATCGACCTGGTCAAGCCCGCCGCCGTGCTGACGCAGGCCTACGACGACGCGCTGGGCGTTACCGCGGCGTTCAACAAGAACCTGCTGACCCGGATCAACCGGGAACTGGGGGCTGATTTCGATCCGGACGCCTTTGTCCACCGCGCCGTCTGGAACCCGGCCGAGAGCCGGATGGAGATGCACCTGGACTCGTTCGTGGATCAGACCGTCCGGGTGGCCGGCCGGTCATTCCACTTTGCCAGGGGCGAGACCCTGCATACCGAGAACTCCCACAAATTCACCATCGACGGGTTCGCCACGCTGGCGAAATCGGCGGGCTGGAGCCTGGAACAGACTTGGCTAAGCGAAGCGCCGGCCTTCGCGGTGGTGTCGCTGCTGGCCTAAACTTCGCGACCGCGGGTGCGTCCACCGCCACGGCTGGATTCACCACCCTTGCGGCCGGCGGCGGCGGCGAGGTCGCGGTCCTTGGCGAAACTGCGTTTTTCGCTTGGCACGCTGGCGCCACCCTTGCGCGCGATCTCCCGGCGGCGTTCGGGATTCATCGCCGCGAAGCCTCGGCGGGCGCGCGGCTTTCCGGTATCGGTGGTGGCCATGGGTGTGCTCCTCGAGCGTCTCGTGGATGTTGCACTGGAGCTAACCCGCAGGGTCGGGGCCGGGTTGCGTGCCGCCGGCTTTTTGGCTTCAGAGCGGCAATTGCACCCGCGCGGTCAGCCCGCCGCCGACGCGATTGACCAGGGCGACGTCGCCACCATGGCCGCGCGCGATCGAACGGACCACGGCCAGGCCCAGGCCGATTCCACCGGTCTGGCGGCTGCGCGAGGGCTCGCGGCGGTAGAAGGGCTCGAACACTCGCTCGCCGTCCGCCGGCGGAATTCCCGGCCCGTCGTCGTCGATTTCGACGAAGGCGTTGCCGGAGTCGCGGAACACCCGCGTCCGCGCGGTCCCGCCAAATTTCACAGCGTTTTCAAGAAGATTCTGAAACAGTCGGCGCAGCGCCATCGGGTCGCCCTCGAGCACCACCTTGTCGCCCGGCTCGACATGGGTGGCCAGCCCGGTCTCGGCCATCTCGTCGCAGAGGCTTTCCAGCAGCGACGACAACTCCAACGGCGTGCGTTCGCCGGGACGGCTGGCGTCGCGCACGAAGGTCAGCGCCGCGGAGATCATCGCCTCCATCTGGTCGATGTCCTGCGACATTTTGGCGCGCTGTTCCTCCGGCAGCCCCTCGATGCGAAACCGTAAGCGGGTCAAAGGCGTGCGCAGGTCGTGGGCGATGGCCCCGACCATGGCCGTACGATCCTCCACATAGCGCCGCAGACGCTCCTGCATGTCGTTGAAAGCGCGCACGGCCACGCGGATCTCCGAAGGCCCCTTCAGCGCCAGCGGCTCGGCGCGCGGGTCGCGCCCCAGCCGCTCGGCGGCGTCGGCGAACAGGCGGATCGGCGCCGACAGCCGGCGCGCGAACACATAGGCCACCGGCGCCATGGCCAGGGCCGACAGCACGAACCACAACGCAATCCGCTGCTGCCAGGGATTGAGCCCGAAGGCCGGCTGCGGCCGGATCGCCGTCCAGCGGCCGTCCGGCTCGCGCACCGCGACATTGAACGGGGCCACCAGGAAATGCTCCTCGCGCACCCCTTCGCGGGCGATGCGGTCGCGGATGATGCGAAAAACGCGGCGGTCGGCGAACGGGCCAGCATCGCTGGCGATGACGATGGCGTCGACCGGCACGCCCAGGTCCTTGGCCAGCTTGGCGCGGATGATCGGCGTGGTCAGCCCTTCCATCGCCGGTCCCGGCGGCTTGGGAAGGTGCTGCAGTTGCAGGGGCCGGCGCTCGGCCAGGTTCGGGGGGGCGCCGCGGATCGCCTGCTCGATCTCCGACAGGCGATAGAAGTCCGGCGTCGGCGGCGGCAGGTTGAAGATCAGCAGCAGGCTGATCCCATGGGCCGCGATCAGGGTCAGGCCAGTCAGCGTCGCCAGCCGGACGAACAGCGATCCCGTCGGCCAGGCGCTGGGCGACAACCTCATGTGCGCTTCACCTTGGCGGTGAACATATAGCCCTCATTGCGGATGGTGCGGATCAGCTCATGGCCGCCGCCGCCGTCGTCGAGCTTGCGCCGCAACCGGCTGATCTGCACGTCGATGGCGCGGTCGAAGGCGTCGCTGTCGGGGCCGCGGGCAAACTCCAGCAGCTGGTCGCGGGTCAG
>JANXXA010000209.1 GCA_025350885.1 Phenylobacterium sp. | reverse complement strand
GCGAATTCGTAGATCGGGCCGGTGTCGGCGTGGAACGGCATCTCGGCCCGCCAGGGGACGGTGAAGGTGGCGGGGTCGTCGACCTGCCACGCGTAGAGGATCTCGCCCGCGCCGACGCGGGTGAAGCGTTCGGTGACGCGGGCGTCGGGCGACATCAGGAACATCGCCCGAAACTGCTCTTGCGGATGGAAATTGGCGGTCTCGACCACCAGGGTGTCACCCTCCCACCAGCCGATGGAATCGCCCATCCAGACGCGCACGCCGGCCGGCGGATGGCGTGGGGGCGACCCCTTGGCGCTCAGGCGAACGATGCGAACGTCGTGGTTCATCTCCGTCAGGATGGCAATCTCGCCGCGCGTCTGGACGATCTGTTTGACCCCGGCCACGGCGGGATTGAGATAGGGCGGGCCGGAGGAGGCAAAGCCGCCCATCAGGCAGCGGTCGCCCGGCGTGCGCGCCTCGGGACCCTCGGCGGTCTGCAACAGGGCCGCGGCATCGATGGCCTTGTAGCGGTCGCGCGCGCCGGGCCGATAGGGCAGTTGGCCGTCGGCCGGGCTGACGATGAATGAGGTGCGCAGCCGACCGTCGATGCGCGCCATGGTGAACGCCGGGTGCCATTCCGAAACGCCCTGGCCCAGGCCGTCGGTCTCGAAGCGGGCGCGGGCCTGCGCCGCGCGCTGCTCGAACGCCGCCTCCCCGGCGGGGGTGGCGAAGGTCAGCGGCGTGTCGGGATCGCGCTCGAGGCGGGTCAGCGAGACGTTGGTCCAGAACCCCTGCAGGTCCGGCTGGCCAAAGGCGGTGCGCGGGGCGTGATAGGGCTGAGCCGCCTGGGCGCCGGCGGCCAATAGCAACGCGAAAACCGCGCTGATCAGGCTGATCCGTGGTGTCATGAGCGCCCCATTCCCACAGCGATAGAACGGCGATTTCCTGGAGGTGGCAATGGCCCCGGCGGATCAACGGGGCGGCGCTGGCGCCGGCGGCGAAGGGCCTGCCCCTAGGGCGCCGTTTCCTTCGGGCCCGATCAGTGGCAGTTGCGGGGCCACCCTGCCCGATCCCCCTTGCCGACCACGGAGCCCAAGATGCCGGCCGACGCCTTGTTTCAACCCTTCACCTTCAAGGGGCTCCACCTGCCGAACCGGATCGTCATGGCGCCGATGACGCGCTCGATGTCGCCGGGCGGCGTGCCGACGCCGGACGTGGCCGGCTATTACGCCCGGCGCGCGGGCGCGCAGGTGGGGCTGATCGTCTCCGAAGGCGTCGGCGTCGAGCGCGCGGTCTCGGTGAACAGCACGAGCATCCCGCGCTTCCACGGCGAGGCCGCGCTGGCCGGCTGGAAGACCGTGATCGACGGCGTGCACGCGGCCGGCGGCAGGATGTCCCCGCAGCTGTGGCACGTGGGCGCGGTGCCCGGGCGCGGCGACGACGAGGCCCATGCGGACGCGCACGACAGCCCGTCCGGCCTGCGGGCGCCGGGGGTCGCCCATGGCGCGCCGATGAGCGACGCCGACGTGGCCGACACCATCGCGGCCTTCGCCACCGCCGCGGCGGACGCGCAAGCGCTCGGGTTCGACGCCGTCGAGCTGCACGGCGCCCACGGCTACCTGATCGACCAGTTCTTCTGGGAGGGGACCAACATACGGGCGGCCGCGTCCTACGGCGGTCCCACAATTGCAGAACGCTCAAAATTCGCCGCCGAGATCATCGCCGCCGTGCGCGCCGCCGTCGGCCCCGACTATCCGCTGATCATCCGCATCTCGCAGTGGAAGCAGCAGGACTTCGCCGTCCGCGTGGCGACCACGCCGAAGGAGATGGAGACCTGGCTCACCACCCTGGTCGACGCCGGCGCCGACATCATCCACTGCTAGCAGCGCCGGTTCTGGGAGCCGGAGTTCCCGGACGATGCCGGCGGCTCCGACCTCAACTTCGCCGGCTGGGCCAAGAAGCTGACCGGGGTCCCGACCATCGCGGTGGGGTCGGTCGGCCTGACCGGCGAGTTCATCGCGTCCTACGGCGGCGAAGCCTCCAAGCCCGCCTCGCTGGACGAGCTCCTCCGCCGCCTCGACCGCGGCGACTTCGACCTGGTCGGCATCGGCCGCGCCCTACTCCAGGACCCGCAATGGGCGGTGAAAGTCCACGAGGGGCGGACGGGGGAGCTGATGGACTTTGATCGGTCCGCGATGATGAGTTTGTCGTAGGGCGGCGACGCCGAAGTCGGGCGGTAGGACGCACTACCTCCCCCGCGAAGCGGCGGGAGGGGGACCGCGCCCCAAAGAGGGCGTGGTGGAGGGGGGGTACGACCCTGATAGATCGCTGACACTTTGACCTTGAGACATCGCTGACAGTTAAGCCGGCCGGTAGGTGGAGACCTGCCGATGCCCTGGAAGCCTGTGTCAGAGATGGATCAGAAGATGAGGTTCGTTGTGGAGTGTCTTCGAGCAGAAGATCCGATGACGACGCTTTGTGAGCGTTACGGCATATCTCGGCAGACGGGGTATCAGCTGAAGCGGCGCTATGAGGCCGAGGGTCCGTCAGGTCTTGAGGAACGGTCTCGGGCGCCGCACCAGCCGGGCCGGGTGACGGCTGCGGAGCTGGTGGTGCGGATCGTGGATCTGCGGCGGCGCAAGCCGCACTGGGGCCCGAAGAAGCTGCTGGCGGTGCTGGGTGAGGCCGATCCGTCGCAGCCTTGGCCGGCGCATGGCACGGTGTCGGACCTGCTGCGGCGCGAAGGCTTGAGCCAGCCACGCCGGATGCGTCGACGCCCGCTTACGGTGGAACAGCCGTTCAGCGCGGTGACGGCGGCCAACGACGCCTGGTGCATCGATTTCAAGGGCCGGTTCCGGACAAAGGACGCGACCCGCTGCGATCCCTTCACGGTAACCGATGCGTTCAGCCGCTACTTGCTGGGCGTGCAAATCATGGCGCCGACCACCGGACCGGTGCAGGCTCAGATGGATGCGCTGTTCCGCGAACATGGCGTGCCGGGCGCCATCCGCAGCGACAACGGCCCGCCGTTCGCCTCCACCGGGGCCGGCGGGCTGACCCGGCTGTCGGTCCGCTGGGCGAAGATGGGCATCCGGCTGGAGCGGATCTGGCCCGGCAAACCGCAGCAGAACGGCCGCCATGAGCGCATGCACCGCACACTGAAGGCCGAGGCCTGTAATCCGCCCGCCGCCACGCCCGCCGAGCAGCAGGCCCGCTTCGAGCTGTTCCGCCAGGAATACAACCACGAGCGGCCCCACGAGGCGCTCGGCCAGCGCCAACCCGCCAAGCTCTATCTCCCCTCGCCAAGACCTTTCGCCGAACCGCCCGCCGAGCCCGACTACGGCCTCGACCAGGTCCGCCGGGTGCGCTCCACCGGCGAGATCAGGTGGAGCGGCGAGCTGATCTTCCTCTCCGAAGCCCTGGTCGGTGAGACCGTCGGCATCGCCGAGCGCAACGACGGTCACTGGCTGGTGCGCTTCGCCGCGGTTCCTCTGGGCCTCATCGACCGGCGCACCGGAAAACTCGCCCGCTTCGGGCCGGGGCGGCCGCCCCGGCCCGAAACAGCCCCTCAAACCTAGCCGCAAACTGTCAGGGATGTCTCAAGGCTAAAGTGTCAGCGATCTTTCCAGTTGTTCA
>JANXXA010000189.1 GCA_025350885.1 Phenylobacterium sp. | reverse complement strand
CGCCCCTCGTCGGCGGAGGGCGTCGCAGTCCCGTCCGCACCGAACTGGCCCAGCTCTTGAAGCTGTCGGGGCCGGTGGTGATCTCGCGCCTGGGCATCATGGCCATGGGCCTGTCCGACGCCATTGTCGTGGGGCGCTATTCAGCGACCGAGCTCGGCTATCACGCGCTGGGCTGGGCGCCGACCAGCGTGGTGGTGACCATGGCCATCGGCCTCCTGACCGGCATCCAGGTGATGACCGCGCGCGCCATCGGCGAAGGCCGGCGCAATGAAACCGGCGCGGTGCTGCGCCGGGGCCTGGTCTACAGCCTGTGGATTGGGGTGATCTCGGCCGGCGTCCTGGCGCTGGGCGGCCCCTTTTTTCTGCACGCTATCGGGCTGGAGCCGAGCCTGGCCGACGGGGCCAGCCGGGTGCTGCTGGTGTTCTGCCTGTCGCTGCCCGCCTATGCGTTGAGTGTCAGCGCCAGCTTCTGGCTGGAGGGTCTGTCGCGGCCCGGCCCCGGCGCCTGGATCATGTGGATCGCCAACGCCATCAACCTGGCCCTTGATCTGCTTCTGGTCCCGGGGACCTTCGGCCTGCCGGCGTTGGGGGCGATGGGCGGAGCCTGGGCCACGACCGGCGCGCGGACGTTCCTGGCGGTCGCCATGCTGGGCTATATCGCCCTGATGCCGGAGGCTCGCGGCCTTGGCGTCTTCGACAAGCCTGAGCGCGACCGCGCCGCCGAGGCCGAGCAGCGGCGGATCGGTTTCGGGGCTGGAGCCTCGAACTTCTTCGAGGTCGCCGCCTTTGCCAGCATGAACATCATCGCGGGATGGATCGGCGGTCTGGCGGTGGCCGCCTGGGCGATCGTGCTAAATGTCGCGGCCATCGTGTTCATGGTCCCGCTGGGGCTGTCGACCGGCGCGGCGGTGCGAGTAGGCCGGGCCTATGGCGCGCGCGACCCCGTCGGCATGATCCGCGCGGGGCTGATCGCCTTTGGCGTCACCGGCCTGTTTGGCGCCGCGGTCTCCCTGCTCGTCTGGCCGAACGCGGCGCTGATCGCCGGCGCCTATACCGGCAACCCGTCGACATTGGCCATGGCGATCCCGGCGCTGGCCTTGTCGTGCCTGATGTATTTCCCCGATTCCCTGCAGGTGGTGACCGCCCAGGCGCTCCGCGCGCGGGGCGATGTCTGGCTGCCGACGGGCACGCACCTGACCAGCTATGTGGTCATCATGATGCCGCTCGCCTGGTGGCTGGCGATCCCGCGGGGGATGGGCATCGTCGGCCTGGTCTGGGCGGTGGTGATCGCCAGCGTGATCTCCGCGGTCCTGCTGCTGGCGCGGTTCTGGGTGCTGAGCCGGCGCGGCTAAACCCCGGCGCCCAGGATCCAGCCCTCTTCCCGCTCGGCGTCGAGCACCGCATCGGCCGCCGCGCCCTTCGGCGGGCCGAACAGGGCGCCCAGTTTACTGGCCTCGTCCAGTCGGGCGAAGTGTTCGGCGAGCGTGCGCACCTGCATCAGGTCCTTGACCTCGCCGGCAGCGCCCAGGGGCTTGATCAGCGACGGATAGACTTCGGCCAGCACCACATCGACGCCGGCCAGGTCCGCCTCGGTCAGCGCCTTGAACCCGGTCTCGAACGGCCAGACCCTGGTCGCCGCGCCCCCGGCGATCTTCAGGCGGCGCGCCAGCGGTATGCCCATGATCGCCTGGCCGCCGACCGAGCCGTTATAATAGGTCTTCCAGATCGATGACGCGCCCTTGGCGGCGACCTCGGCGTGGCGCAGTTCCGGCAGGTCGCCCGGGCCATGGCCGCGGCTCTTGGTGGCGGTAAGCGTGGTCTGGACGTCCTTCGACGGACACCCCCAAAAGGGGAACGGGCCATCGGTCAGCAGCCGGTTGAGCTGCGCCGCCACGTTGAAGCGATTGTTGATGTTGCTGGGTTTGTCGACGACGCGCTTGCCCAGCTCGTCCCAGGCCGCCCGCCACGGCTCGCCCTTCAGTTTTGCGGCGCCGGCAAAGCCGCGCGGAAAACCAAGCGGGAAGTCAAACCCCACCAGCGCCCGCTCGGACCGCTTCTTCAGCTCGCCGAGGATCGCGGTAAGGCGCGCCTCCGCCTCGGTGCGGGTGGCCTCGTTGAAGCTCTCGAACGCCAAACGAAAGCGCACGTCGCGCTTGAGCACGCCGATCCAGATGGAATCCGCCCCGGTGGTCGGTTTGGAGGCGGCGCTCCAGTCGACGATCAGATAGGCGCTGAAAAGGCGCGGCAAGGGCGGGCTCCGGTGGGCAGGGACGCCGGGGTTCTAGCCCCTGCGTCCCCGTCGGCCAATCGCTTAGGCGAGCTTGACCAACATCTTGCCCATGTTCTCGCCCCGGAACAGGCCGATGAAGGCGTCGGGCGCCTTTTCGATGCCCTCGAAGACAGTCTCCTTCCAGGTGACCTTGCCAGCGGCGTGCCAAGCCGCCAGTTCGGCGATATATTGCGGCATCATCGCGAAGTGGTGGCTGACAATGAAGCCTTCCATGCGGATGTTTTTGCCGATCAGCTGGGCGAGGTTCGACGGGCCGGGCTCGGGTTTGGTGGCGTTGTAGATCGAGATCATCCCGCAGATCGCGAACCTGGCGAACATCTTGGCCGAGTTCAGCGCGGCCTCCAGGTGGGCCCCGCCGACATTGTCGAAATAGACGTCGATGCCGTCTGGCGCGGCCCTGGCGAGCGCCGCCGTCAGGTCGGCCTCGGCCTTGTAGTCGATGACCTCATCGACCCCGATCGACTTCAGGTAGGCGACCTTGTCGGCCCCGCCGGCCGAGCCGATCTGACCGGGGTCGATGTGGTGCTGGC
>JANXXA010000172.1 GCA_025350885.1 Phenylobacterium sp. | reverse complement strand
ACGCCCCTGGACCTGGTCCGTGATCGCTCTCCGGAACGTCCCGTCGCACTCGCGCGACCGGATGCGGTAGCGACCGCGGCGCGCTGGTTCCAGGACAAGTTCAAGGGCGACGTCTTCTACGCGGTCAAGGCGAACCCGTCGGCCTGGGTCATCGAGACCCTGGCGGCGAACGGCGTGACCTCCTTCGACGTGGCCTCGATGCCGGAGATCGAACTGGTCAACCGGTTCGCGCCCGGCTCGCGCATGGCCTTCATGCACCCGGTCAAGAGCCGCGCCGCCATCGCCGCGGCCTACCACGATCATGGTGTCACGACCTTCGCGCTGGACACCCACGAAGAGCTGGCCAAGATTGTCGCCGCCACCGGCGGGGCCGACGACCTGACCCTGATCGTGCGCCTGGCGGTCAGCGCGACCGGCGCGGCCTATTCCCTGTCGGGCAAGTTCGGTGTCGAGGCGCACGAGGCGTCGTCGCTGCTGCTGGCCACGCGCCAGGCCACCCGCGGCCGCATGGGCGTCTCCTTCCACGTGGGCAGCCAGTGCATGCGCCCGACCGCGTTCCAGGCGGCCATGGCCCAGGCCAGCCGCGCCATCGTCCGCGCCGGCGTGATGGTCGATATCGTCGACGTGGGCGGCGGCTTTCCCAGCGTCTATCCGGGCATGGTGCCGCCGGACCTGGCCGACTATTTCGACTCCATCGAGCGCGGCTTCGCCGACATGATGGTCCATGAGGACACCGAGCTCTGGTGCGAGCCGGGGCGCGCCCTGGTGGCCGAGGGGTCCTCGATCCTCACCCGGGTCGAGCTGAAGAAGGGCGACGCGCTCTATCTGAACGACGGCAGCTACGGCAGCCTGTTCGATGCGGCCCACACCAAGTGGCCGTTCCCGGTGAAGCTGTTCCGGAACGAAGACGGCGAGGCGCGCGAAGTCGACGGCCCGATGAAGCCGTTCCGGTTCTACGGTCCGACCTGTGATTCCATCGACCACATGCCGGGTCCGTTCTGGCTGCCAGAGGATGTCGCCGAGGGCGACTACATCGAGATCGGCATGCTGGGCGCCTAGGGCGTGGCGATGAACACCCGCTTCAACGGCTTCGGCGACGGCGACACGGTCGAGGTGCGCGACGCCCCGATGGCCTCGATGTTCGGTCTCGCCGGCCGCAACATCCGCCTGCCGCGCGAGCAGCAGGAGGAGGATCGCAAGGTGGTCCGCCTGTCGCGCCCCAAGGGCCGCGCCGGCAAGAGCCGGCGACGCAGATAGACTGCTGCTCCTTCCCCCTTGCGGGGAAGGTGGCCGCGCCAGCGGCCGGATGGGGGTGCGCCTCCCACGCCGGCCAACTCGGTGCTGACACCCCCACCCCGACCCCTCCCCGCAAGGGGGAGGGGACTTCCGGTTCGTCGCTCCGTCCGACCCGGCAGCACTGATTTGGACGGGCGCTCAAACTCGAAGGAAACTCAGGGAATGAACGCTGACGTTCAGAAATCCAACCGCAAGGCCGAGCTGCTGGCCAACACCGTCGAGCATGTGGCGATCGACGCCTATGACGCCCGGCCGATCATCGACGCCATGCGCCAGATGAGCTTCACCAGCCGCGACACCGCGCGCGCCGCCGACATCTGGTCGATGAGCCTGGAAGACGCCGGTTGCTCGACCTGGCTGACGCTGGCGGGCTCCACCTCGGCCGGCGGCTGCATGCACATCTATCGCGACATGGTGAAGCACGGGATGATCGACGTGATCGTCGCCACCGGCGCCTCCATCGTCGACATGGATTTCTTCGAGGCGCTGGGCTTCAAGCACTATCAGGCGCAAGGCGGCGTCGACGACCGCGACCTGCGCGATCTCTACATCGACCGCATATACGACACCTATATCGACGAGGAAGAGCTGCAGAACTGCGACGCAACGATCTTCGACCTGTGCAACGCGCTGGAGCCGCGCCCCTATTCCAGCCGCGAGTTCATCTGGGAAATGGGCCGATGGCTGGCCGCCGGCAACGCCAAGAAACCCGGCTCTCTGGTCCAGACGGCCTATGAAGAAGGCGTGCCGATCTTCTGCCCCGCCTTCACCGATTCGTCCGCCGGCTTCGGCCTGGTCAAGCATCAGGTGGAGCAGATGAAGGCCGGCAAACCCTATCTGTCCATCGACGCGGTCGCCGACTTCCGCGAACTGACCGACATCAAGATCGCCGCGGGAACCACCGGCCTGTTGATGGTCGGCGGCGGGGTGCCGAAGAACTTCGCCCAGGACACCGTGGTCTGCGCCGAGATCCTCGGCCACGAGGCCGAGATGCACAAATACGCCGTGCAGATCACCGTCGCCGACGTGCGCGACGGCGCGTGCTCGTCCTCGACGCTGAAAGAGGCCTGCTCCTGGGGCAAGGTCGATGTCACCTGGGAACAGATGGTGTTCGCCGAGGCCACCACCGTGGTGCCGCTGATCGCCTCGGACGCCTTCCACCGCGGCGCCCACAAGGCCCGCACCAAGCGCCGTTGGGCCAAGCTGTTCGAGAGAACCTAGTATCAGGTTCGGTTGACGACGCCGCGCCGTCGCTTGGTGAGACGTTGCAGAAGTGCAGCTTTGACGCGTTCCAGGAACGCTTTGCTGATAGCGCCGATCGCGGGTTCGCTCGTCAGAAAGAGGGATGCGCCCTCGACATCTTCATTCGCCTCACTGACGTAGATCCAGGCCTCACGATGCAGATCGAGACCCGCGCGCCGACGCTCGATTTCTGGCAGCATAAGCGCCTCCTGATCTGACTGCGGCGGCTTGGAGCTTATGGCGACAAGCAGCAGGTGCGTACGCCCCGTTGCGGCGACGGCGGCGACGACGACACCGCAAGGACGGTCTTTGGAGCCCTCCGCTGACCGGTCGGCAACCGCCTCTCGGGCCCAACGGTAGGGGTACAGGATCACCTCACCGGGGCGTATCCCGCTAGTCGGCACGGTCGGCCTCGACGCCATCCGGCTGCAGACCGTCGAGGAAGAGAGTCAGCGACTGAGGCGGCATGTCTTCGGTGCGATAAGACTTGCGCAAGTCCTCCGCCTGAGCGGAAAGCCTCTCGAAGTCGGCTTTGCTCATCAGAACATATCGCGCCTTGCGGTGCTGGGTCAGGGTCACCGGCGCCCTCGACGCGGCCAACGTCACATCGCGAATATTTCGCACAAACTCGACCATGGAAAATATCTGCATTTCCAACCTCATAAAAAGCGGAATATACATATATTCTGTTTCTGATGGATGCGCCAGTCGCCCCTCTCGGATGACGGCGCGGCGTAAGGTCGGGTCAGGCTGTTCGAGAAAGCCTGGGCCCGCCTGCTAAGCCACGCGCTCAGCCGCCAACTCGCGGACGGCCTTGGCGACGGCGCGGAAGTCCTTGCTCAGGATTTGGGTGTGGTTGCTCGCGACCTTCGCGCTGATCTTGAGGTTCGGATTGCGCGCCAGCACCGGATCGAGCGAGGCCCGCATCGCCTCCATCTCCTCGTGGCCGCCACCGAAGTTGCCATCCGTGGCCAGAACGTAGCGCACCGGGCA
>JANXXA010000322.1 GCA_025350885.1 Phenylobacterium sp. | reverse complement strand
CGGTGGTGTTCGCCGATGCGGCAGTCAAAACCGAGGCCACGTTCGAACAGGCTTTGTGGAACCGGGTGCAGTCCCTGGCCGACAAGGACGCCTGGCACGGCCAGACCTATGACAATCGGGTGAGCTCCGACCCCGGCAGCCCGCATTTTTCACTGAGCTTTGGCGGCGAGGCGTTTTTCGTGGTCGGCCTGCACCCAGCCGCCAGCCGGCCGGCGCGCCGGTTCGAACGGCCGGTGCTGGTTTTCAACCTCCACGACCAGTTCGAACGCCTGCGCCAGGAAGGCCGCTATGAACCGCTGCGAAGCAAGATCCTCGAGCGCGACGTCGCGGTGGCTGGCTCGATAAACCCGATGCTGTCGCGCCATGGCGAGACCTCCGAGGCGCGCCAGTACAGCGGCCGGGCCGTGGACGAGGACTGGACGGCGCCCTTCACCGCGCCAAAGGAGGCTGCACGTGCATTGTGAGATCCCACCCCGCTCGGGCGTGGCCTTCCGGCTGGCCAAGGGACACCGGCTGCGGGTGATCGATCCGCAGGGCGAGCAGGTGTCCGATCTGCTGGCGTTCAACGCCCACGATACAGCCGAAGTCATCTCCTCGGGACGGACCTTGGACTATGCCAGCAAGCTGTTCCTCAGCACCGGCGACCTGCTCTATTCCAACCGCAGCAATGTGATGCTGCGGATCGTCGAAGATACGGTCGGGCGCCACGACTTCCTGCTGACCCCGTGTTCGAAGGACACCTTCCGCATCATTTATGGCGACAGCGATCCGCACCGCGGCTGCTTCGGGAACCTGGCTGAAGCGCTGGAGCCATACGGTATCGGCGAAGACCAGATCCCCACGGCCTTCAACGTCTTCATGAATGTCGTGGTCGCGGGCGACGGGACTTTGACGGTCGAGCCGCCGCTGAGCCGCGCCGGGGACCATGTGCTGTTCGCGGCCGAACAGGACCTGATCATCGCGCTCACCGCCTGCTCGGCGCTGCAGTCCAACAACGGCGCGTTCAAGCCCATCCACTACCAGATTGAAGATCGCGAAACGTAGAGACGGCGCCCCGGCCGGGACAAACAGCCCGGCGCACCGTCACCTCGATACCGCCTCTCGATACGCAGTGAGGTCCCAGCCGGGATAGCGGGCCTGGGCGCGGGCCAGGGTGGTTTCGGTCCAGAAGGGGTCGCCGGGGCGCTGCACGCCCAGGCAGGCGAGCTGTTCGGGGGTCGCGTGGTCGACCAGGCGCGCCCACGGCCGGGTGTGATGGAAGGCCCAGGCTGTGAAGCCGATGCTCTCATCGCCCGCCGCTTTGAAGCAGGCCATCACGGCGTAGCGACGCCCGTGCGGCGCGGTCAGATTGGTGCCGCGGTGATAGACGTCGATCGAATAGGGGATCGCGGTTCCCGCCGGAGAGGCGCTGGATCGCTGATGCCGCATCAGCCCCTTCTGCAGTTGCGACTGGGCGGCGGGGTCGGCGTTCAGCGACGCCTCCGGCCCGGCGACCCCGGCGCTGTCGGGACGGGTCACATAGTGCATGGCGCCATGGGCGTCGGTGACGTCGGTGAAGTAGCACAGGATGGTCACCGAATTGCGGGCGGCGTCCTCGGAAGGCACGGTCAGAGTGTGGTTGGAAAAGTCACAGTGGAAGGGCTGATCGTAGTCCGCATCCCCGGTGAACTTGGCCCAGGCCTGACATTGATAGAGCTGCACGGCGTCGGTCTTCAACGCCGCCTTGGCGAAGGCGATCAGCGAGGGATGCAGGCCGATCAGGTTCAGCGCCGGGGAACAGTCGAAGGGAATGATCTCGATCGCCTTGAACTGCGCGCCGTTGAACCGCCCGATTTCGTCGCCCTTCTTTCGGTTCATCGGCAGGCCGCCGCCGGCGCTGCGCCCGAACACCGTCTCGAAGTCCGCGCAGACGGCGGCCACCTCGCTGGGGGTGAAGAAATCGCGCACCAGGGCAACGCCATCGCGCCGCCAGGCCTCGATGTCGTCAGGCGCGAAGCGGTCGTCGTCCGGCAGGCTCATCGATCTGGCTCTCCATCGTTGATCCTTTAGAGCGTACCGGGTCACTTGCGTGCAACCCTCCCCGGCGCGATGGCGTATGGCAACCTCATGACACCGCCTCGCCAGCCGGCTGGCCGTCGCCCTTCCTGTAGAGCCGGGCTCAGGATCGGTGGTGCTGCGATGTGGCGTCGGATCACCCATTGAGCCGAGGCCGGCGCTCTCTGCTTCCCGCTACCCACCCTTGATCGCTGATGCCTGAGACTGGCGACCGAAAGGATCGACGAAAGGTGGAAAGGCTCACATCGGAGGTCGAGCCAGCAACCCAAAGGCCAAAGAAGCGCGAGCCGAACAGGGTGGCTCGCCTGGATCTGGCGCGGGGTGTACCGTGAGATCTTACGAACCTCGGGTACCAAAATGGATCCAATTGCAGGCGCAGCCTTAGGGGCAGTAGTGAAATCTACACGAAAGGCAAAAGATGATCCAAAGATACGACATGCGCTTTTACTGCCGGCAGCTCAGGTCGTTGGAAACGAACTGGCGGAGCGACTTAAGGTCGCCTTCGAGAGAAATCGCGCGAAACGGATAGAAAACCTAGAGGCGCATCTCCGCACAGCAGATGAAGTTGGCGGCGAGGGAGTCCTCGAAGACTTAGCAGATCAGCCGGCTTTTGACGACTGGATAGTGGCCGTCTCTACGGTCGATCCTCTTGATGAAGAACTCGCTGCGATATGGCAGGCCGCTCTCCTCGCTATGCGTCAAGGCATTGCCGAAAGGATGAGAATAGTAACTATATCTAAACAAATGCTTCCGGACGAAGCAGCCGAGTTTGTAAGATTTTGTAAATCTCCAAGAAATTTCAAGCTTAACTCAAGGTATTTGGAGAGATTTGTTAATCTTGGTATATTAGAAACTATTTTAGAGAGATCGAATAGAACTCCATTCAACAAAATTTCCATATGGATTGTATTATTCTTGTTTGCTAATGGACTTGTTCCTATATTTGGCAGTATATTTGGCGCATTTACAGGTATCGATAACTATTGGCCAGAATTACGCTTTATAACATCGTGCGGCGTAATCGTATTGGCGGGATTCACATTGCTCCTGGGGCTTGCATTATTTCGAGGGCAGCGCCGGCTTTCTCGTGACGGTTTGCTGTTATCGAGTTACGCGCTGCAAGTATTGGAGAGAGATAGGGGACAGTCTCAGAAGCCGATGAACGCATCGAGGACCACTCTCGCGAGACGAAGAGACTGAGCAGACAGCACTGCGCCGCGTGGGTTATTTGTTCGTGCCGTCCCGCCCCGCACCCGTTTCGGTCCCGAAGGGTCGCGCGCGGCCACCAAAGCGCGGCCGGACATCGGACGTGCGACTTCCAGCCAGATATGCGAATACACCCAACACGTCGGACCCTCGGTCACCAGCGCGATGTCCTGCCATGACTCATGAATGACTCTGGAGGCCCTTTGGTCAATTTGATTTGTGGAAGCCACGCTCGGCGTTGCGGCCGGGGCCTTCGGGATCGTTGTCGCCGCCATCCGTCCGGCGGAAGCTCTTCGTCGAAGCCCAAGCCTCCAGTAGCGTGCCGTCCACCGAGAAGTGGACAGACGAGATCAGCCGCTTAACTCGGGCTGGGCCAGCACCGCCGCTAAGAACTTGGCTGCGATCTCACCCGCCAGCAGCCGGTCCCGGTTTGTCGTGAAACTGGAATGGTCCCAGGCCGCATCGTCCACACCCAGACCCACGAACCAGCAGAACAAGAGATCGAACTCCATCCGCTCCATCAGCTGCCGCTCCGAGCGGATCCCGTAGAAGGCCTGCAGAAGCATCGCCGGAAGCAGCCGCTCCGGCGGAACCGACGGCCGGCCCAGCTTGGGGGGGTCCAGCGCCGCGAAGTCCTCGCTCAGGTCCGTCAGCGCGGCGTTTGCGATCTCCCGGATCGGCCGCAGCGGATGATCCCGCCGCACCCGCGCCTCCAGTCCACATACGAGAACAACGACCCGTCCGCTCGCCCGAACCGCGCATCAAATCACCTCAGGCGACCTCTCACCCAGAGTGAATCATGCCGAGTCCAGCTCGGCCACAGACTTCTTCAACAGCCTGTTAGAGCGTAACAGGTCGCTGGCGTGCAACCCTAGCCGCGGCGCGGCGGCGCGCTTAACCGCCTGACCGCCGCAACAGCGCGGTAAGCTCGCCCCGCCAGAAGGCCGCCCAGGTGTGGGTTCCGTGGCCGTGACCGTCGGGGCGGACGGGCAGCAGCACGAAACGGGCCGAGCGGATGCGCCGGGCCTGGCGCTGGGCGACGCCCAGCTCCGGCGGATTGATGAAGTCGTCGGCGGAATTGATCCAGGTCATCGGCGCGGCGATGCCCTCCAGCCCTGCGGACGGATCATAGGTGCGAGACGCGTCGAGCTGGTAGATCAGGTCGTTGGCCTCGGCGGCGGCGACGCGGGCGGCGGTTTCCCGGGCGGCGTAGGCATCGACCGCCTCGCGGGTCGGCAGGGCCAGCTGCATCGGCCAGGGCGCCGCGCCGGCCAGGATCAGCAGGTCTTCAGCGGTCCTCAGGCCCTGGACCGGCGGGGTGGCGTAGTCGCCGCCCTGCCAGCCGGGATCGGCCTTGATCGCCTCGATCGCCATCTTGCGCCACAGCCGGTTGCGGCCGGCGATCGGTACGGGCAGGCAGGCCAGCGGCATCAACGCCGCGGCCTCAGCCGGCCAGGTTTCGGCCCAGATGAACGCATGCATACAGCCCATTGAGGTCCCCAGGATCAGCCGCAGCCGGATGACCCCCAGCCCCTCGGTGACCAAAGCGTGCTGGGCTTCGGTCATGTCGGCATAGTCGTAGTGCGGGAACCGGGCGCGCAGGCCGTCCGACGGCTTGGACGAGCCGCCGTGGCCGATGCTGTCGGGCATGACGATGAAATATTTCGCCGGATCAAGCGCGCCCCCCGGGGCGAACAGCACGTCGGCGAACTGCGGCGCCAGAAACTGCGTCCCCGCACCGCCCGTGCCGTGCAACAGCAGGACCGCGTTGACCACCTGGCCCGCGCTGTCGCGGCGCGGCTGACCGAGGGTGCGATAGTGGATGCGCAGTTGTGGCAGCCGCTCGCCGGAGCGGAAGTGGAAATCCGGGATCAGGAAGTCGGCTTGAATCGGCGCCAGGATCGGGGGTTTCAGGATCGGGCGCGACACCGGCTGAGCATCGACGCCGTGCGTCGCCAGGGCCAGCGCCGTCACCCCCGCGAGACCGAAAATCCGGAGGCGTCGGCCGATCCGTCCGCTGGACCACATGAGATGTTCCGCCTCCGTGCGCGCGCTCAATCTATCCGTCCCGGAACCGGCAGGGAACCACCCGGCGGAACCTGCGCCATGCCGCCTGCGTTGTGTGAGCCAGAGGGACGGACAGGATGTCTAGGACCCAGGAGCTTCATATGCGCAAACACCTTCTCGTCGCCAGCATCGCGCTGGCGGCCCTGATACCGTCGCTGGCCATGGCCCAGCAGACCTGCGAGCAACGCAGCAACAACCGCACCGCCGGCACCGCGGTCGGCGCGATCGCCGGCGCCCTGCTGGGCAGCGCCGTGGCCGGCCATGGCGAGAAAGGCACGGGCGCTATCGTCGGCGGCATCGGCGGCGCGGTCATCGGCAATCAGGTCGCCAAGGGTGACCGCGATTGCACCCACGCCTATGGCTACTACGACAACAACCGCCAGTGGCACGCCAACGACGTGAGCCGCGAGAACGCTTCAGGCTATTACGACCGCGACGGCCAGTGGGTCGCCGGCGCCCCGAACGGTTACTATGACAATCGGGGTCGCTGGGTCGCCTCCAACACCTCCGCCTCCAACGCCGGCTACTACGACTCCGACGGCCATTGGGTCCCGGCCTCGGCCAGCGGCTACTATGCGGCCAACGGCCAGTGGGTCGCCGGCTCGAGCAGCGGGCATTGGGAGAACGGCCGCTGGGTGGCGGGGTCTGCCACGGGCCACTATATGGCCGACGGGCGCTGGATGGCCGGCGAGGCCATGGGCCACCGCGACGCCAATGGCGTCTGGATCGCCGACGCTCAGCCGGGCTACTACGACGCCAACGGCCGCTGGAGAGCCGGCCCGGCCACGGGCTACTATGACACCCAGGGCCGCTGGGTCGCCACGGCGGCCTCTGCCGGCGCCTATGGCTCCCAGGCCAATTACGAAACCCGGTCCGACGATCAGCGCCGCGACGTCCGCAGTCGCGAGGCGTGGCTGGAGCAGCGCATCCAGCGCAACGTGAACGAGGGATCGCTGAGCCGCTACGAGGGCGACCGCGCACTGCGCGAGCTCACCACCATCCGCCATCAGGAAAAGCGCATGAGCCGGCGTAACGGTCAGCTGCGCGGTCGCGACGAGGCCTACATTCAGGCCAAGCTGGACGACCTGAGCGCCCGCGTCCGCGCGTCGCGCCAGGACTGACACCTATCGATTGATCGATGTGATCCGGGTCCCCAGCGCAAGCTGGGGGCCTGTTTTGCTGTGACGCCGAGGGCCCCTGAGCCGCGCCTCAATAGCGCTGGTCGACGGCGGACACGCCCCACTTGGGCGGCGGTGGAATGTAGGCGCGGAACGCCTCAAGCGCCTCGGCGGTGCTGTCGGCATAGATCAGCATGTCCACATAAGGCTGTGCCAGGAAACCCCGATCAGCCATTTGCTGCACCGTCTGGCGCATCAGATCGTAGTAGCCGCTCACATTGACGAAACCGCAGGGCTTGGCGTGGAAGCCCAGCAGAGCCCAGGTCCATTGCTCGAATATCTCCTCGAAGGTTCCCGGTCCGCCCGGCAGGCAGAGGAACCCGTCGGCGAGCTCGGCCATGACCCACTTACGCTCGTGCATGGAGCCGACGATCCGGAGCTCGGTCAGACCTTTGTGGCCGATCTCCTGGCTGACCAGATCCGCCGGCATGACGCCGATCACCTGGCCGCCGGCGGCAAGCGCCGCATCGGCCACCACGCCCATCAGACCCACCTTGCCGCCGCCGTAGACCAGCGTCAGGCCTTCGCGGGCGATCAGGGTTCCGGCGGCGATGGCTTCCGCACGAAAGGCCGGGTCGTTGCCGGACGCCGAGCCGCAGTAGATGCCGATGCTTTTCAACGCCAGATTCGCCTGCCAACCGCGAAATTAAGGGGCGATCCAGTAGGCTGATTGCGACCTTCTGTCACTGTGCGGCTGGCCTACCGGCTTTTCGCCCGCTACATAGCCTGTACGGGGCGCCAAAATCGGCGGCCGGGCGCCGTTGCGTGCGGCGCAAGACTCTATCCCGGTTAGGTCAAGCGAATGTCGAGCGGCACGGTCAAGTGGTTCAATACCGCCAAGGGTTTCGGGTTCATCCAGCCCGACGACGGCGGAAGCGATGTCTTCGTCCACATCTCAGCGGTCGAACAGGCAGGCCTTCGCGGCCTGAATGAAGGCGAGCTGGTCAATTTCGAACTCGAGCAGGATCGACGATCCGGCAAGCTTTCGGCGGGCCAGCTGGTGGTCACCGGCCAGGGCGCGGCTCCACCGCGCAGTGGCGGTGGCGGCGGTGGCGGTGGCGGTAGCGGCGGGTTCGACCGTCCGCGCGGCGGTGGCGGCGGCTTCGGCGGCGGCGGTGGTGGCGGCTTTGACCGTCCCCGCAGCGGCGGTGGTGGTGGCTTTGGCGGCGGCGGCGGCGGCGGTGGCCGACCCTCCGGCGATCCGGCCGGCGCCGGCGCAGGCACGGTCAAGTGGTTCAACCCGACGAAGGGCTTCGGCTTCATTCAGCCGGACGACGGCGGCCAGGACGTGTTCGTGCACATCTCGGCGGTCGAGCAGGCCGGCCTGCGCGGGCTGAACGAAGGCCAACAGGTCGCCTACGACCTCGAAGCCGACCGGCGCAGCGGCAAGACCTCGGCCACCAATCTGAAGGTCAACGACTAAGCGCCCGTCTCCTGCACTCAGGTTGATGCCGCCTGAGTGGGAAGGGTCTTAGAACAACCCCGCCGTCAGGTTGATGGTGAGGGCGACGATGATCGTGTTGAACGCGAAGGCCACCAGGCTTTGCACGGTGCCCAACCGACGCAGGCCCTTCGAGCTGAATTCCACATCGGCGGTGGCGCAGGCCACCCCGATGACAATGGCGAAGTGCAAGAAGTCCCAATAGTCGGGCTCCTTG
>JANXXA010000156.1 GCA_025350885.1 Phenylobacterium sp. | reverse complement strand
CGTGCGATGTTGCCGCGCGCCAGCGCCAGGGCCGCCGGATCGCGCTCGACGCCGACGAACCGCGCGTCCGGCCGCCGGGCCGCCGCCGCCAGCAGCGCCGCGCCCGCCCCGCATCCGGCTTCGATCACCCGCTGCCCGGCCTCCGCGTCGCAGGCGGCCGCCAGCAGGGCCGCGTCCACCCCGGCGCGATAGCCGCGGGCCGGCTGGCGAAGGCAGATCCGCCCGTCCAGCATCTGGTCGTCCGTGGTCTCGTCCATGCTCTGTGAGGTCCGGTCACGTGATCCGGGAGGCCGGTCCGCTTGACCATGCCCTGTCGCGTCATCATTGTCCCTGCCGACGGCCCAAGCCTCCCCGCGGGGGCCGTCGCAACCGGGAGTTCGAGGCCCGCGTGGATGCCGTCGCACGCCTCTCCGTCGCCGAAAAAACCCCGTCTCTCGATGGGCTGACGGCGCTTGCCGGGCGCGATATGGCCGCCGTCGATGCGCTGATCCGCGAGCATATGGACTCCCCCGTGCCGGTGATCCCGGCGCTGGCCGACCACCTGATCGCCGGATCCGCCAAGCGCCTTCGCCCGCTGTTGACCGTCGCCGCCGCGCGTCTGGCCGGGGCCCGCGACGACGCCTGCCTGAAGCTCGCCGCCGCGGTCGAGTTCATCCACACCGCCACGCTGCTGCATGACGACGTGGTGGATTCGTCCCAGCTGCGGCGGGGCCGGGTCGCCGCGCACCTGATCTGGGGGGCGCCGTCCTCCGTGCTGGTCGGCGACTTCCTGTTCGCCCGGGCGTTTGAGCTGATGGTCGGGGCGGGCTCGATGCCGGCGCTGGAGATCCTCGCCCGCGCCAGCCGCGTGATCGCCGAGGGCGAGGTGCTGCAGCTGACCCGCGCGCACGACCTGGACCTCGACCAGGCCACCTATCTGGAGATCATCCGGGCCAAGACCGCCGAGCTGTTCGCCGCCGCCGCCGAGGCCGGCGCGGTCTCCGCCGGCGCCTCGCCCGGGCGGCGGCGCGCCCTGCGCCAGTATGGCCAGGACCTGGGGCTGGCGTTCCAGCTGGTCGATGACGCCCTGGACTACTCCGGCGACAGCCAGACCCTGGGCAAGAACCCCGGCGACGATTTCCGCGAAGGCAAGGCGACCCTGCCGCTGCTGCTGACCATGGCCCGCGCCGGGGCCGGCGAGCGCGACTTCTGGGTTCGCACCATCGACCGGCGCGAGCAGACCGACGCCGACTTCACCCGCGCGCGTGAGCTGATGCGCCAGACCGGGGCGCTGCAATCGACCTTGGAGCTGGCCGCCGGCTACGCCGCCAGCGCCAAGGCGGCGCTGGCCGATTTCGGGGCCAATCCCTGGCGCCCGGCGCTGGAAGACCTCGCCGACTTCGCGGTGATGCGGACGGCTTAGAAGCCGGTGAACGGACGGTCGAAGCCGCGCCTGAGCAGATCCTCGTAGCGGGCGGCTGACCCGCTCCGCGTCTTCAGCAGCACGTGCTCGATGCTGAAAATCTCGCCCAGCGCCACAACCAGGGGCTCACCGGACACGTCAATGGCGATGTCCAGCGCCGACATTGTGCGCTTTGCGTCTCGGAGCACCGGCGCCACCAGCACGCTGTCCAGGTCACGTAGGTGATGCGATTGAAGGATAACAAAGTAGGGCGCGTGGGCGCGAGACCTCTCTGACGGGTTCTCAACGAGATCGAACTGGCGCACTCACCACTTCCGAAATTCGGTCCCGATCAGCCCGCGTTCCCGGATGCGCCGGTTGTAGTCGGCGATGCCCTCGGCGTTGTCCTCGGCCCATTTCACGGCCCGCGCCTCCGCGGCCGCCGGATCGGCCTTGGCCAGGGCGAGGCGGATAGCGCTTTCCGCCACCCGCTCGATGGCGACACCGGCGGTCTGCGCTTGCGCCAGCAGCGTCGGATCCAGATGCAGGTTGAGCTCAGGCTCTCCCATGGCAAAAGACTAGCTCGATTTCAGTGGTTCGTCACCCCGCGGCGGCGCCTCACGCCTCGCTGAACGGGTGCGGCAGCTGGCCGGACCGGAACAAGATCACCGGGTTTTCGTCGTAGTCGCCAAGCTCGGTGTCGGCGGTGGCGGCGAACGCCACGACCCCCAGCCGCAGGGGCGCCAGACGTTCGGCCTTGCGCCGCGCCTCTTCGGCGGTCTTGCAGCCGATCTGCTGTTCGGCCTTCAGCGCCTTGCCGCGCCCGGCGATGTAGGACTGCAGGATGTAGACGGTCTCGCTGGCCATGGCCCACCCACGCGCCCGCCAGCGAGTCCCGTCAAGGATCACCCGGGCCCGATCATGTCCTCGGGCCGCACCCAGGCGTCGAACTCAGCGTTGGTCACATAGCCGCCGCCGACCGCCTCTTCGCGCAGGGTGGTGCCGTTGGCGTGGGCGGTCTTGGCGATCTTGGCGGCCTTGTCGTAGCCGATGTGCTCCTTGAGCGAGGTCACCAGCATCAGGCTGCGCTCCAGGTTGGCCTTGATGTTGTCCTCGCGGGCCTCGATGCCGACCACCATGTTGTCGGTGAAGCTGATC
>JANXXA010000118.1 GCA_025350885.1 Phenylobacterium sp. | reverse complement strand
GGCGCGGGCCGCGGGCCTGGACCGCGGCGCTATCATCGGCCGCCACATCATCCCCAATCTGCTGGGCCCGGTGGTGGTCTATGTGACCCTGACCATCCCCGCCGTGATCCTGGCGGAAAGCTTCCTCAGCTTCCTGGGCCTGGGCGTACAGCCGCCGATGGCCTCGCTGGGCACCCTGATCGCCCATGGCGCCCAGGACATGGAACTGGCGCCGTGGCTGCTGGTCTTCCCGTCCCTGGTGATGGTGGTCACCCTGATGAGCTTCAACTTCATCGGCGACGGCCTGCGCGACGCGATCGACCCGAAGGACCGGTGAGATCAGATCCTCCCTGCGCGGAGTTACGGTGACACTGTATGAAATAGATTCTGCGCTGGTCGGGAGAGCGGAGCGGGCGGGCTATTTCATACAGTGTCACCGTAACTCAGATCCTCCCCAGCCTTACTCCGAGCGGTGGGCGCGGAAGGCGATGTGGTGGCCCAACGACAGCATGTAGCTGCCCATGGCGGCCTTGCGGATGGTCACCGGGTCGCCGGCCTGGGGCGCGTTGGGCACCTCGTTGGAGTCGACCTGCACCCAGGTCGCGCCGTCCTCCAGGCGGATGACCCACTTGCCGGCGCTGTTCTGGCGCGACGCGGCCACCTTGCCGGGCAGGTTGTCGAGGTCCTCCGGCTTCTCGCCGCGCTCGAACATCGCCAGCGAGGGCAGGGTGAAGCCGAAGGCCTGGCGACGGACCTTGCGGGCCTGGTCGCGATCCACCACCACGATGTCGCCCTTGGCCTCGGCCTGATCGAGCGCCGCGGCCGCCTGGTCGAAACAGGCCAGGCGCTGGACGCCGTCGGTGAGCTTGCGGCAGTCGGTCAGGCGCTGCAGCGCCTGGGCCCGGCCCTCGGCCCGGGGCGCGGCCGGCGCGGCGGCGGCGACGGGTCCAGCGGCCAGGGCGGCGGCCAGCAGGCCCGCGGCCAGGGCGACGGCCGGGCGTGGCGTCCTCGGAACGGTCATCGGATCGGCCTCTCTTGCAGGTGGCGAGTTTTGTGCGCCGGGGCATTGAAGCCGTCCGGGACGCTGCGTGCAATCGTCCATCGGGGAACCAGGCCTTTCTCCGGATTGTGCGCGGTTAAGGGCCGAATTGTGCGCGTGGCCGGCTGCGCCACACAATCTGTGACCAGAATGCGACAGGTCAGCGCCTGCAACATTGCCGGGGCGTAATGGGCGTTGACCCTGCCTTGGATAGGCCCGTAACTCCAACGTAACCGGACTCGACTTCATGATCGATGTCGCGTCCGGGACCGATATTGTTGGGGAGCTGGTCCAGCCGTCAGGCGGACCGCCGGAGGATGTAGACCTTGAAAATCAATTCCACGCGAGAGCGCCTGATGGCCTCGTCGATGATCTGCGGCATGGCCTTCCTGGGCCTTTCCGCCACTCAGGCTTCCGCTGCCGCGGCCGCCGCGGCGGCCGGTGAAGTCTCCGAAATCGTCGTCACCGGGACGCGCATCCCGACGCCGAACCTGACCAGCGTCGCGCCGGTGACCTCGGTCACCTCCGCCGACATCAAGGCCCAGGGCGTTACCCGGGTCGAGGACCTGGTCAACAGCCTGCCGCAGGCCTTCGCGGCCCAGGGCTCGAACGTCTCCAACGGCTCCAACGGCACCGCCACGGTCAACCTGCGCGGCCTGGGCTCGTCCCGGACCCTGGTGCTGATCGACGGCCGTCGCCTGATGGGCGGCAACCCGACCTCGGCGATCACCTCGGTGTCCGCCGACCTGAACTTCATCCCGACCTCGCTGGTTGATCGGGTCGACATCCTGACCGGCGGCGCGTCCGCCGTGTACGGCGCCGACGCCGTGTCCGGGGTCGTGAACTTCATCATGAAGCACAACTTCGAAGGCGTGCAGATCGATGCCCAGTATTCGATCTACCAGCATAACCAGCAGAACCCCGGCAATGTCGACGCCGCGATCCGCGCCGCCCGCGCCAGGGCCGCGGTCGCCGACAACTTCATCGTGCCCGGCAACTTCAAGGGCGGCGAAGGCAGCCAGGTCAGCCTGACGCTCGGCGTCAACGCGCCGGACGGCAAGGGCAACATCACTGCCTATGCCACCCACACGCAGATCAACGCCGTGACGGCGTCGAACTTCGACTACTCCTCCTGCGTTCTGAACTCCGGCGACGACTTCCCGAGTGCGGGCTGCACGGGCTCCGGCACGGCCTTCCCGGCCCGTTTCGGCGGCTTCGTGGTCGATGTGACCAACCCGGCCGGCAACACCTTCCGCCCCCGGGTCGCCAGCCGCGACGTCTATAACTTCGCGCCGACCAACTACCTGGCCCGGCCGGACGAGCGTTACGGCATGGGCGCCTTCGCCCATTATGAGATCACCCCTCACTTCCAGGCCTATGCCGACCTGATGTTCATGGAAGACAATTCCGTGGCCCAGATCGCGCCCGGCGGCGTCTTCGTCGGCAACGGCCCGGGCCCCGGCGGCGCCTATCAGATCAACTGCAACAACCCCTTCCTGTCGGCGCAACAGGCCGGCCTGATCTGCGGCGCGGCCGCCGGCACGCCGACCATCGTCAACCTCGCGGCTTCCCGCCGGAACATCGAGGGCGGCGGTCGTCAGTCGAGCTTCGATCACCAGGAGCAGCGCTATGTCATCGGCCTGAAAGGCGAGATCGGCGGCGACTGGAGCTACGACAGCTATTTGCAGTACGGCAAGACTTCGCTGAGCTCGCAGACGCTGAACTACTTCATCAAAGACCGGGTCAACAACGCCCTGCTGGCGGTTCGCAACGCCACCGGCCAGATCGTCTGCCAGAACGGCGGCGCCGACGGCTGCGTGCCCTATAACATCTTCCAGATCGGCGGCGTCACCACCGCAGCGCTGAACTACCTGCAGGCCCCGGCCTTCTCGACCGGCAACATCATTGAGAAGGTGGCCAACTTCAACGTCGTCGGCAGCCTGCCGGAGCCGCTGAAGAGCCCGTTCGCCAACGACAAGGTGGGCGTCTCCCTGGGCGCCGAGTACCGCAGCGAGCACCTCGACTTCAGCGCCGACCTCGCGACGTCCTCGGGTCAGCTGCAGGGCGCCGGCGGCGCGTCTCCGCCGGTGAACGGCGGCTATGACGTCTACGAACTGTTCGGCGAGGCTCGCGTGCCTCTGGTTCAGGACCTGCCCTTTGCCAAGGACATTACCGCTGAACTGGCCTACCGGTTCTCCGACTACTCCAACGCCGGGGTCACCCACACCTACAAGATCTCCGGCGACTGGACCGTGGTCGATGGCCTGCGCTTCCGCGCCGGCTTCAACCGCGCCGTCCGCGCGCCCAACGTGGTCGAACTGTTCAGCCCGCAGAACGTCGTGCTCGACGGCACCATCGATCCCTGCGCGGGCCTCGCCGCCGGCAACCCGCTGGTCGCCAAGTGCGTCAGCCTGTTCGGCCTGACCACTGCCCAGGTCCTGGCGCTCGAGCCCGACCCGGCCAAGCAGTACAACGGCCAGACCGGCGGCAACCCGACCCTGAAGCCGGAAAAGGCCGACACCTATACCGCTGGTGTCGTCTGGTCGCCCAGCTTCGTGCCGGGGCTGAACTTCACCCTCGACTACTTCGACATCAAGGTGACCGACTACATCTCCAACATCGGCGCCAACGTGATCATCCAAGGCTGCATCGACGGGTCACACCCCGACTTCTGCGGCTTGGTTCACCGCGACTCGATCGGTTCGATCCGCTCCCCGACGGGCTTTGTGCAAGACACGGTTCTCAATCAGGGCGGCTTGCACACCGCAGGCGTTGACGTTTCGGCGAACTACCACACTGGCCTGGACCTGATCGGTCTGTCCAACATGGGCTCGGTGTCCTTCAACCTCGTCGGCACCTATCTCGACAAGCTGGAGAACACGATCCTCAACGGCGACGCGCCGATCGACTGCGCGGGTCTCTATGGCGCCACCTGCACCACGCTCGGCGGCACTTCCAACCCGAACCCCAAGTGGCGCCACAAGTTCCGCGCTACCTGGAACACCCCGTTCGAATACGGATGGCTGGGCGGTCTCGGCCTCTCGGCCCAATGGCGCTACTTCTCGTCGGTGGACGTCGACACGACCTCCAGCGATGTGCGGCTGAAGGGTGACTCGCCCAAGACCGACGCCAAGTTCCGGGCGACCAGCTATCTGGACCTGCTGGCGACCTTCAAGCTGAAGGACAACTATGCCTTCCGTGTCGGCGTCAACAATGTGCTGGATCAGGATCCGCCGCTGACCGGGCAGAACAACTGCCCCGCCGGCGCCTGTAACCAGAACGTCTACGCCCAGGTCTATGACTCCACGGGCCGCTACATCTTCGTGGGCCTGACCGCCGACTTCTAAGTCGACGGCGGCTATTCCAAGACATCGGGCGACGGAGCAATCCGTCGCCCTTTTTCGTGGCTGCTGGGTTTCTTGCCCGGTCCGCTGGGGTAGGCTCAGCGCCGATAGGGAGCGCGAACCTCAGGTGGTCGAATTCAGTTCAGGGCGGGTCAGCCTGCCGCAAGGCGCGCCGCCGCGTGATGCCGACGCCGACCGGGCGCGGCTGCGGCAGATTCATCAGACCGCGCAGGCCGGCGATCTCGCGCACGCCACGGCCCTGGCGCAGGCCGCGCTGGCCGATGGCCTGGCGCACCCGATGTTGTTCAACCTGGCCGCCGCGGGGCTGGAGCATGAGGGCCGGTTCGAGGACGCCCTGGCGCTGCTGGAGCGTGGCCAGGCGCTGGCGCCGGGCGACGTCGGTCTCAGCCAGGCTTTGGGCCTGGTGCTGCACCGGCTGGAACGCTACGCCGCCGCCCTGGCCCACTTCGACGCCGTGATCGCCGCCCAGCCGGAGTTTGCCCCGGCCCACGCCACCCGGGGCGCGACCCTGGAGGCGCTGGGCGACATCTTGGGCGCGCAGGCCGCCTACGGCCGCGCCGAGAGCCTGCAGCCGGGCAATCTGGCGGCGCTGTCGGGCCTGGCCTCGTTGGCCAGCCGCCGGGGCCAGACCGCCCAGGCCCGGGATCTGGCCGAGCGCGTCGTCCAGGCCCAGCCCAACTATCCCGACGCGGTTATGGTGCTGGCCGCCGCCGACCAGGCTGACGGGCGGCCTGCCCAGGGCGAGGCCAGACTGCGCGCGCTGCTCGCCGATGATCGCCCCACGCCCCAGCAACACGCCCTGGCCCAGGGTCTGCTGGGCGACCTGCTGGATGCGCAGGACCGCGCCGCCGAAGCCTTCGCCGCCTATTGCGCCTGCAACGCGAGCCTTCAGACTACCTATGCGCCAAGGTTCGGAGCGGGGCCCAGCGCCTTGGACTATGCCCGCGAAACCCTCGCGGTCCTGGATGAGGCGCCGCCGGGTGCGTGGGCCGCCCGACCCGCTCCGCCGGGCCTGGAGGCCACCGGCCACGTCTTCCTGATGGGCTTCCCGCGCTCGGGCACCACCCTGCTCGAACAGGTGCTGGCCAGCCATCCGGGCGTCGAGGCGTTGGAGGAGCGCGACACCCTCCATGACGCCATGCAGGCCTATGGCCGTCGCCCGCGCGACCTCGAGGGGCTGGCCGCCGCCGCGCCGCAGCGGCTCGCCGAGCTGCGCGACGCCTATTGGAACCGTGTCGCCCGGGAGGGCGCGCGACCGCAGGGCAAGCTGTTCGTCGACAAGCACCCCCTCAACACGTTCCGCCTGCCGGTGATCGCCAGGCTGTTTCCCGACGCCCGGGTGCTGTTCGCGCGACGCGACCCGCGCGACGTGGTGCTGAGCTGTTTTCGCCGCCGGTTCGGGATGAGCGGGCCGATGTACCAGTTGCTGACCTTGCCGGGTGCCGCGGATTTCTATGACGCGGCCATGCGCATGGGCGAACGGCTGGGGGCCGATCTGCCGCTGCGCCACATGGTCGTGCGCCACGAGAGCCTGATCGAGGACTTCGACGACGTGGCGCGCGAGGTCTGCGAGTTTCTCGATCTGCCCTGGACGCCGGCCCTGCGCGGCTTCGCCGACCGCACCCGCGATCGCGGCATCGCCACCCCCAGCGCCGCCCAGCTGGCGCGTGGCCTGAGCGCCGAGGGGATCGGCCAGTGGCGCCGCTATGCCACCCCGATGGCCGCTGTCCTGCCGACCCTGCGGCCCTGGGTGGACCGCTTCGGCTACCCGGCGGAGTAGGCGATGGGAGGATCCCGTTACCGCCAATCTCCTCCTCCGTAGGGCTACCGGCTTCACAGATCTACGCCGGCGAGGTGCGACCCGCCTCCTCTCCCCGGAGCGGAGCGACAGAGGGAGAGGGTTGGGAGAGGGCGGCTCGGCGG
>JANXXA010000115.1 GCA_025350885.1 Phenylobacterium sp. | reverse complement strand
TCGGCGCGGCCTTCTTCTTCGCCCGCGAACTGGACCATGACGCCACCGTTCTGGTGGGCGATTTCGGCGGCGGGACGTCGGACTTCTCGATCATCCGCTTCGAGCGCGCCAAGTCAGGAGCGGGGGCGGGCGAAATCCGCTCGATTCCCCTGGGCCGCTCGGGCGTCGGGGTCGCCGGCGACGCCTTCGACTATCGGATCATCGACAACCTGGTGTCTCCGGCGCTGGGCAAGGGGTCGAACTACCGCAGCTTCGGCAAGACCCTGCCGATCCCCAATCGCTACTATTCGGCCTTCGCGCGCTGGGACCAGTTGGCCCTGATGCGCGCCAGCCGCGACATGCGCGAGATCCGCCGCCTGGTCCGCGACGCCAGCGAGCCCGAGAAGCTCGCGCGCCTGGTGGAGACCCTGGACGAAAACTACGGCTACCAGCTCTACCGCTCGGTCTCCCGCCTGAAAGAGGCGCTGTCGCTCGCCGATCGGGCGGAGTTCCATTTCGAGGCCGGCTCGATCAGGCTCGCTGGCGAGGTCCGGCGCGCCAGCTTCGAAGGCTGGATCGCCCCGGAACTGGCCTTGATCGAGGCTGCGGTGGACGCCGCCCTGGCCGATGCCGGACTGGCCCCCGGCCAGATCGACCGGGTCTTCCTGACTGGCGGTTCGTCCCTTGTGCCCGCCGTCCGGGCGATCTTTCATCGCCGGTTCGCAGCCTCGCGCATCGAGACCGGGGCGGAACTGGAATCCATCGCCTCGGGCCTGGCGCTGATCGGCCGCGAACGCAACCTCGGCCGCTGGACCACGCGGAGCCGGCCCGAGCCGTGACCGCCTTCATCGCCCTGTTGCGCGCCGTCAACGTCGGCGGGACCGGCAAGCTGGCGATGGCCGAGCTCGTCGCCCTGTGCGAGGCGGCTGGATTTGCCCGGGTCCGAACCTACATCGCCAGCGGCAATGTCGTGTTCGCCAGCGATCTTGCCGAGGCCGCCGTCAAGGCCGAGCTTGAGCGGCGGCTCGCCGACTTTGCCGGAAAGCCGGTCGGCGTCGCTGTGCGGACCGCGGCGGAGATGGCCACCGTGCGCGACGCCAATCCCTTTGCCGACGCTCAGGCCAATCGCACCGTGGCGATCTTTCTGGACCGCGCGCCGCCCGCCGACACGGTGGCGGCCGCCAGAGGGCGGGCCGGGGAACGAATTTCCCTCGGGCAGCGGGAAATCTACGTCGACTACGGCGAGGGCATGGGGCAGTCGAAGCTGCGCCTTCCGGCGGCGAGCGCCGGGACCGCACGCAACATGAACACCGTCGCCAGGCTGGCCGCCATGGCCGGCGAACTTGAGGGACACCGCCGATGATCCTGATCGGTCACTACGACAGCCCGTTCGTCCGCCGCGTCGCCATCGCCATGCGCCTTTATGGCGTCGCCTACGAACACCGCGCCTGGTCGGTGTTCGCGCAGAGCCAGGAGATCGCCGCCTACAATCCGCTGAAGCGCGTGCCGACCCTGATCCTGGACTCCGAGGCCGGTGAAGCGGGCGAGGTGCTGATCGAAAGCTCAGCCATCCTCGACTGGCTGGACGAGACCGTCGAGCCCGATCGCGCCCTGATCGCCGCCAGCGGCGCTGACCGTCGGGCCGCCCTGAAGGTCTGCGCCCTGGCTTCGGGGCTGGCCGACAAGGCCGTCAGCCTGGTCTATGAGCGCGCCGTCCACGGCCGCGAGACCCCGCTGTGGGTCGAACGCTGCCGTTCGCAGATCGACGGCGTGCTGGCCGCGCTGGAGGGCGACCGCGCCGCGCGACCCGGTCCGTGGTGGTTCGGCGAGGCGATCAACCATGCCGACATCATGGTCGGCTGCACCTTGAGGTTCCTCAGCGAAGCCCACCCCGAGGCGTTCGACGCGGACCGCTGGCCGGCGCTCGGCGCCCACGCCGCGGCCTGCGAAGCCCTGCCGGAGTTCGCCGCCGTCGTCCTGCCGTTCTTCGTCTCGCCGCCGAAAGCTTAAGGCATCACTTCCCCGCCGAAACCAGTGTCGGGGAATCCAGGTCGAGCCGGTCGATGGGGATGACCACCAGCTCCGGGCGGCTGGCCTTCAGCGCCGCGCCGAAGGTCTTGGCGTCGCCGGCGACGATGGCGCTGGCCTTGGCCGGATCGAACAGCCGGGCGGCGGCAGCCTGCACCTGGGCCGGCGAGACCGCCTCGATGCGGCCGGTGTAGCGGCCGATCTCGTCCAGCGGCACGTCATAGAGCGCCAGGTTGCTGAGCACCCCGGCCAGGCCCCCGGTGGTCGCCAGCCTGCGGCCATAACCGCCGACCAGGGTCGACTTGCGCGCGGTCAGCTCGTCGGCGCCGACCGGGGTCGAGGCCAGCGCGGTCATCTGGGCGGTGATCAGGTCCAGCACCTGGGCGGCGGACTGGTTCTTGGTCTGGGCCGCGGCGCGGAACGCGCCTGTGGTGCGGTTAGCCGACAGGCTGGACGAGGCGCCATAGGAGAGCCCCCGCTTGACCCGGATCTCCAGGTTCAGCCGCGCCGAATAGCCGCCGCCCAGCAGCGTGTTGGCGACCATCGCCGGATAGTAGTCGGGGTCGGCCCGGGCGATTGACGGGCTGGCCAGGGTCACCGCGGCCTGACCCGTCCCGGGAAGGTCGATGGCCAGGGTGCGCGGCCGGGCCTGGGGTGAAATGGTCGGCGCACGCGCCAGCGGCGTCGCGGGCCTCGCCCAGGTTCCGAACGCCGCCTGGGCGAGCGCGAACCCCCGTTCGGCGGAGATGTCGCCGGTCAACACCAGGATCGCGTTGTCCGGCCGGTACCATGCCTCGTGGATCGCGCGCAGGTCGGCGGGCTTCAGCCTGGCTATGGAGCCGGGCGCGCCGGTCGCCACATGGCCAAACGCGGTGCCAGCGAAGATCACTGGCGCGGCGGCCATCCTGGCGACCTCGCCGGGCTCCTGAGAGGCGACCTTCAGGCCGTCCAGCGCCTGGGCCCGCTGGCGCTCCAGTTCCGCCGCGGCAAAGGCCGGGTTGCGCGCCACGTCGGCCAGGATCGCCATCCCGGCGGCGAGCTTGTCCGGCATCACGTTCAGGGTGACCGAGGATTCTTCGAGGGTCGCGCCCGATTCCAACGTGGCGCCCAGGGCCTCGACCTGGCGGGCGATGACCTGCGCCGAGCGGGTCCTGGTGCCTTCGGTCAGCATTCCGGCGGTCATGCCGGCCACGCCGGACAGACCGCGCGGGTCGGCCCAGGCGCCGGTCCTGATGGTCAGGTCGGCGGTCACCAGCGGCAGTGCGGACGACCGCGCCACGATCACCCGCAGGCCGTTGGCCAGGGTCTTTTCGGCGGGCTTCGGCAGCCGGGGCGCCACCGGCGCACCGAGCAGCGGCGGCGCCTGGCGCTGGCCCACGGCGGCCAGGGCATAGACCGGCCCGTCATAGGTCGTGGAGATGGCCGGGATCGGCGCGGCGGCGGCGACCTCGCCCTTCGGCTTCTCGCTTTCCGCGCGGTAGCGGATGGTCATCCGGGTCTGCGGATCGAGATACTTCCGCGCCACTCGCTGCACGTCGGCCGCGGTGACCGCCTGCAGGTCGGCGAGCTCCGTATTGGCCTTGGCGGCGTCGCCGTCGATGCGCAGCGCATAGCCCAGCGCGAAACCGCGCCCCTCGAGGGTTTCGCGTTCGCGCAGCTTGCCGGCGACCAGTTCGTTCTTCGCCTCATTCAGTTCCGCAGCGGTGGGTGGCCTTTCGCGCAGGGCCTGGACCTGGGCCAGGAGCGCCGTCTCGCCCTCGGCGATAGTGTGGCCCGAGGCCATCACCGCGCCGACCATGACGTTCCCGGGCTGGGCCGGCAGGTCGGCGTTGGAATAGATCTCCGCGGCGATCTGCTTGTCGTAGACCAGCGCGTCATAGAGCCTGGACGACTTGCCGGCCGACAGGATAGCGTCCAGCAGCTTCAGGGCGGGCGCGTCCGGATCGGACGCCTTAGGGCCAAGCCAGGTGATCGCCACCGCCGGCAAGGGGACGTTGGGGCCATAGCCGTCATAGACGCCGGGGCCCTGGCGCGGCGGCTCGACGAGGGTGACGCGTTGGATCGGCCGGGCGGGTGTCTTTAGGGCGCCCAGGTACTTGTCGATCCAGGCGTTCAGCCGGGCTTCGTCGAAATTGCCGACCACGATCACGGCGGCGTTGTCGGGCCGGTAGTAGGCTTCGTGGAAGGCGCGCACGTCGTCGATGGTCGCCGCATCCAGCTCCTCGATCGAGCCGATGCCCGGCCGGTGATAGGGATGGGTGGCATAGGTCGCCAGCGGCACATAGAGGCTGAACAGCCGACCGTAAGGCGAAGCCAGCACCCGCTGGCGCAGCTCCTCCTTGACCACGTCGCGCTCGGAT